>CAZVFF010000020.1:0-16637 GCA_964626395.1 uncultured Iamiaceae bacterium
CCCGGTGGTGGATCTCACGGATCGTGGCGTCCTTGGACAGCAGCAGGCGGTCCCGGCGACGCAACTCGGAGAGGTCTCGTAGCAGCACCACGGCACCGTTGACCGCGGTGGCACCGATCAGCGGGATGCAGTGCAGCATCACGATCACGTCGGCGGCACGTTCGATCTCGACCGCGACGGGACGTCGCACCGCGAACGCGTGACGGATCGGTTCGTCGTCGAGGTCGAGTTCGGCCAGGGTCGACCCTTCGGTGTTCGCGTGCACCCCGATGCGGTGCAACGCAGACACCGCATTCGGGGAGATGTAGGACACCCGTGCTTCGGAGTCGAGCACGAAAACCCCGTCACCGACCCGGGGCAACTCGTCGCTGCCCGAATCGACCCGGTCGAAGGGGAAGTCGCCCCGGGCGATCATCTGCGCGAACTCGTTGAAGATCTCCGCGTAGACCCGTTCGAGTTCGCCGGGTGACCGGCCGATCATCGCGGGTGTCTCCCGGGTCAGGACGGCGATCACCTCGTCGTCGAGGCGCACCGGGATGCACACCTCACGGACCTGTTCGCGGATCGGTTCCACCAGGTGCTCGCCGTCGATGATCTGGCCCAGGTGGAAACAGCGGTACACGTTGGGACGGTCCGCCTCGGCGGACTCCCGGCCGATCATGTCGGTGCGGTACAGCGTCTGGGACGTCGACGGACGCACCTGGCCGACCACCACGAAACGCTCCGATGCGTCGTCGACGGGCACGTAGAGGAACAGGTCCGAGAAACAGAAGTCGGCCAGGATGTGCCATTCGGCGATCAGCTGTTCCAGGTGGTCCTTGCGCCGTCCTTGCAGCCGACCACGGACCTGGGCGAGTGCGACCGGGTCGGTGCCCCTCGATGCCGACGGCACGACCGGCAGCGGACCGGTCCGGTACGACGCATCATCAGCGGGACTCACACCCGCGAAGGCTAGGGCGGCCACGCGGGTCCCGCGGGGATCCGGACGTCGAACGTCCGGGGACTACCGCCAGATGTGGGAACCCAGGGCGATCAGGCCGCCCAGGTCGTGGATGTCGTCGGACAGGTACGGGACGCTCGCCACGGCGTCGGCGACGGTGGCGAGTTCCTTGCGCAGATCGGCTTCGCGTTTCGCGACGACCCGGTAGTCCAGGAAGCTGTTCGCGATCACGCGGAGCACACGGGCCACGTCCTCGGTGTCGGCACCCTCGACCCGGTCGACGATCGCCGCAGCGACCGCATCGGCCTCGTCGGCGAGCGTCTTCGCTGCGTGGGTGGCGTTCGTGGAACGCATGTAGGCGGGGAGCACCTTGTTCAACACGATCGCGCCCAGGTGCAGACGACGTTCGGCGAGCGCGTCGACGAAATACGCCGTCTCGGCCACCGGTGCAGCCTCCAGGGTCGACACGACCATGAAACTGCTCCGACGATCGGCCAGCAGCGCCTCGACCGCTCGGGCCCGTTCGATGAAGCCGTCGTGCATGGTCTGGAACAGGATGAAGAACTCGGCGATGTCGGCGAGGAAGTCCGACCCGAGGATCCGGTCGGCGACGCTCATGAACGGTTTCGTGGCCACGGTGAACACCCGCGACTGGTACGGCGCGGTCAACCAGCGCAACAGGCGCGACGAGAAGAAGTCGGCCATGCGTTCCGGGGCCGACAGGAAATCGATCGCGTTGCGCGTCGGCGGGGTGTCCACGACGATCAGGTCGTAACGGCCCGACGAGTGGATGTCGTAGAGCCGTTCCATCGCGATGTAGTCGTGGGACTGCACGAACCGGCCCGAGATGTTCTCGTACAACGCGTTCGACAGGATCGCCTCACGGGTTTCGACGTCCGGGGCGTGTCGGACCACCAGGTCGTCCCAGGACGCCTTGGTGTCGAGCATCGCCGCGTACAGCTCCCCACGGGGTTCCACGTCGAAACGGGCGAACAACTCCGGTGGGATGCGGGTCTCGGTGTTGCCGAACCGTTCGATCCCCATCGCGTTCGCGAGCCGCCGGGCCGGGTCCACGGTCAACACCAGCACCTTGCCGCCGAGGTGGATCGACGCCATCGTCGCGACCGCCGCGGCGGTGGTCGTCTTGCCCACCCCGCCGGACCCGGCCGAGATGAGCACTTCGCGTGACGCGGCGAGCTCCTCGATGCTCTGGGCGCTCATTCGATCTCCTCGGCCAACGCCTCGGTGACCAGGCGGGTCACCCGCATCCCGTGGGCCCGCGTGAACAGCTCGGGCAGGTACAGCACCGGCGCCGCACCGTCGAGTTCGTCACGCAACCGTGTCAGGTGCCGGGCCTGGGTCCGGCGGAGGGTGACGGCGAGCCGGGCCCCTTCGAAGAGCGGATCGAGGTTGTCCTCGCTGTGTGAGGCGAGCGCGTCGGCGACCGGACCCTCGGCGAGTTGTTCGAACACGGCCTCCTCGGAGGAGGTGAACAACTCGGGCAGCACCCGGTTGACCACCACCGCCGCCAGATCCACGTTCGTCTCCGAAACGAGACGCTCACGAAGTTCGAGGGTCTCGGACACCGGCATCTCCTGGGGGGTGGCGACGATCACCGTCCCGGTCCGGGCCGGATCACCCAGGATGTCGAGCATCCATTCGGTCTGGCTGCGGACCAGACCGACCTTGACCAGCTCGTTGATCGCCTGGGGCGCCGACAGTTGACTGACCACGTGGCCGGTCGCCGATGCGTCCACGACGACCAGGTCGTAGTTCTGTTCGAGGACCTCGTACGCGAACTTGCCGACGGTGAGGATCTCCCTGACCCCGGGCGCCGCGGACGCGACGAAGTCGAAGGTGCGGGCGAGCGGCCCGATCCGCGCGAGCAGGGGCACCTTGAGTTGCAGCTTCAGGTACTCCTTGAGCGACTCCTCGGTCTCCATGCACATCGCGTACAGGTTCTGCTGCACCTGCCGCGGTTCGAAGGCGAGCGGCCCGACCTCGAGGAACGTCGCGAGGTTGCCCTTGGCGTCGACCTCGCACACCAGTGTCCGTTTACCGGTCGTCGCGGCCCGCAACGCCAATCCGGCCGCGACGGTGGTCTTGCCGACACCGCCCTTGCCGGTGACGAACAGGAGTTCGCGTTCGAGCAGGTCGACACTCATGTGCAGGCCGCCACCCCGGACACGTTCAGGATCCGAACCCGACCCGCGGCGTCCCGTCGGGGCTGCCGATCTCGATGTAGTTGAGTTTCGCGACCGGAACCCCGATCTGGCGGCCCCGGCGGTCGGTCAACCAGAACATACCGTCGGCATCGCCCATCGCCTCCTCCAGACGTGCCCGCACGGCGTCCGCGTCGGTGTCGTCGCCGACGTCCACGTGCAGTTCCTTGGTCGAGTAGCTGACTCCGAGACGTACGTCCACGCCTGGTCCTTTCTGGTGGCTCCGGTCCGTCGGGGCATCCTACCGACCGTCCCTATCGTGCCGCGTACGGCGCGAGCACCCGGGGGTTTGCCATGATGGGGACCCCATGGCCGGTCGTCATCCCCGTTCGGTTCCGATCCGGCACCGGACCGCCGTCGCCGCCTGCATCGTCGTCGGCGCACTGGTCGGGGGTGGCGCGTGCTCGTCGGGTCCCGAACGCAGCGTCGAGGCGTTCTGTCCGGCGTACGTCGAGGTCGCCGAGCAGGCGGCCGGGCTCGGCGATCCGGACGATCTCGCGGTCGTGACGTTGCGTGAACGGGTCGCCGACATCGACCGGGCGGCGTCGAACGCCCACGACCGGGCACCCGAGGAGATCGCCGACACCGTGGCCGACGTCATCGCACCGTTGCACACCCTGCGCGACGACCTGGACGACGCCGACGACCGGGATGCGGTGATGGCGGCCCTGGCGACCTACGCGCAAGCCACCGGAGCAGCCGGCACCGACCAGACCAGGCTCGACGAATGGACCGGCGAGCACTGTGGTGTCGTGTCGGTCACCACGACCACCGTCCCGGCGACCGTCGCGCCGGGACTGACCGGCTGAGAGGAACCCCCATGTCGAGGACCTATCTGGACAACGCCTCGTGCGTCCCGCTGCGCCCCGAGGGCCGCGACGCGCTCGTCGACGCGTTGGACGTCGCCGGCGCGGACCCGGGGCGGATCCACACCGAGGGGCTCACGAGTCGTGCCGCTCTGGAGCATGCCCGCAAGCAGGTCGCGGCGTTGGTCGGGACGCGCGGTCGGTCGGTGGTGTTCACCTCTTCGGCGACCGAGGCGATCGCCGCGGTCTGTTGGGGGGCGTCACGGGTCGGGGGTGGCCCCCAGGTGATCAGCCCGGTGGAACATTCAGCGGTGCGGTTCGCGGCGGCCCGCCACGGTGACGTGATCGAACTGGGTGTCGACGACCTCGGTCGGGTCCGGGTGGACGCGCTCGACGACGCCCTCGCGCAGGATCCGGTGATCGTCCACGTCCAGTGGGCGAACCACGAGGTCGGCACCCGCCAACCGGTCGCCGACATCGTCGCCCGCTGTCGGGACGCGGGGGTGCTCTGCCACGTCGACGCGGCGCAGGGCGCCGGCCGGGACACGATCGACTTCAACGACCTCGGCGCCGACCTGTTGTCGTTGTCGGGTCCCAAGTTCGGCGGTCCGATGGGCACCGGAGCGCTCGTGGTGCGCCGCGGTGTGCGACTCGAACCGCTGCTCGTGGGAGGCGACCAGGAACGGGCCCGACGGGCCGGACTGGAGGCGGTCCCCGCTCTGGTCGGTATGGGCGCGGTCGCCGCGGTCCTCGCCGACCCGGACGTGCGTGACGCCGAAGCCGAACGCGACGCCGCACGCGTCGACGCGCTGGCCGACGCACTGTGCGGACCCGACGGTCCCGGCGGGATCACACGCCTGGGAGACCCGGTCGACCGTGCCCCGCACATCCTGTGCGTCGGTGTCGCCGGGGTGGAACCCCAGGCGGTGCTGTTGGGCCTGGACCAGCGTGGGATCTCGGTGCATTCGGGTTCGTCGTGTGCCACCGAGGCGTTGGAACCCTCCCCGGTGTTGGCCGCGATGGGCGTCGACGCCGAACGGTCACTGCGACTGTCGGTGGGCTGGACGACCACCGACGACGACATCGGACGCACCGCGGAGGCCGTCCACGCGGTCGTGTCGGATCTCCGGGCCCTGGCCGGCTGAGCCGCCGGAACCCTCACGACGACGATTCAGGGCACCGTGGTGGTCGGTGCGGTCGTGGTGGGCCCGGTCGCAGCTTCGTTCAACGCGGGGCGCAGTGCGTTGTTGACGATCGGCAACATGGGGTCGTTCGCCGGGAGCTGCAGCCGGTCGATCCGGGCCACGTACTCCCGTGCCCCGGCGACGTCGCCGTCCGACAGGGCACCCATCGCGGCGAACACCAACGCGTCGACGTAGTCGGGCGCCAACTCCAGTGCCTCGTCCAGGTCCGAACGGGAACGAGCCGCGAAGCTGCGCACGTCGTCCTCACCGGCGATCCCCTCGAGTTGTCCGGCGAGCAACGCCAGGGTGCGTCCCCGATAGGTGAAGGCGACCGCGTCGGTCGGATCGGCTTCGATCCGTTCGGTGAAACACTCCAGCACCTCCACGGCGCTGCCCGGCTCGTCGCCCTCGGCCGGGGCCAGGGCCGCCTGCATCGCCTCGATGCACGCCCGGGTGGCGTCGGAGGGTTCCAGCACGCCGGTTCCGGTCGTCGTCTCCCGGTCCGTACCCGAAACGGTCGTCACCACCAACCCGGCGAGCGCGGCGACCACGACCACCGCGAACACGACCAGCAACCGACGCGCCCCGCTGCGGGAACGGTCACCGGAGTCGATCACCTCGTGGTGTTCGTCGATCGCCTCGATGACCCGAGCCGCCCGTGCGGTGTAGTCGGCGTGCAGGGTGGCGTAGTCGGCGTCGTCCAGGTCACCCGCTTCGTGTTCCCGGTCCAGGTCGTCCAACGAGGTGAGCAGGAACGTGCGTTGTTCCTCCAGGGCGGCCAACTCGTCCAGGTCGACCCGTGTCGGGTCGCCGGTCACGGTCGGCCGTCCGGAACCTCGTCCGTCGCGGCCACCCGGGCGGCTTCGACCCGTGCCCGGTCCGCGTCGCTCACCGTGTCCGAATCGATCCGCCGCCACCGCAGGAACGCCGCCGCCAACACGGCCGCCGCGATCACGAACGCGACCACCGGCACCGCCCAGATCAGCCCTTCGAACCCGCGCTTGGACGGCGTGAGCAGGATGTCCTCGCCGTAACGGCCGGCGAACCAGGTCCGGATCTGGTCGGGGGTCCTGCCCGCCTCCAGTTGCCGGGTGACCTCCTCCCGGCCGGCGATCGACGTGGGAGCATCCGACGCGGCCATCGACTTGTCGGTGCATTCGGGGCACCGGAGGGTCTCGGCCACGTCGCGGGTCCGTTCCTCGAGGCTCGGTTGGGCCGACGAGCGACCCCCGACGACCAACGCGACCGCGAACACGACGATCAACAACGCCCACGGCAACCAGGTGGAGGAGAACCTGCGTTTCGAGCTCACGGTCCGGTGTCCTCCGCGTCCCGGGGGGTCGCCCCGGCCTGTTCGATGAAGCCGTCGAGGTCGGCTTCGGTGACCGTGTCGATCGTCTTGACGACCACGACCCCGTCGGGGTTCACCACGAAGGTCTCCGGGACCTTCGCCACACCCCAGTCCAGGCCGATCGTGTCGGTATCGGTCACCAGCACCGGCCAGGTCGCCCCGCCGGTCCGTTCGAAGAACCGACTCGCGGCCTCGGGGGTGTCCTGGAACAGCACGTTGACCAACGCGGCGCCGTCGTCGGCGGCCTGTTGGCGTCGCGCCCACCGTCGCAACTCGGGGGCCTCTTCGATGCAGGGTTGACACCACGACGCGAAGAAGTTGACGACCACCCACTGCCCGCGGTGTTCGACCAGGTCGAACGGTTCACCTTCGATGGTCCGGCCCTCCAGCGGCGGCGCGACCCGCCCCAACAGCGGCGACGCCGCCGATTCGGTGTGGGTCTTGGAGAACGCCAGGATCACGATCAGCGCGACCAGCACCACCGCGACACCCAACGCCGCCCAGCGCACCGGTGAGGAGCGACGGCGCCGTGACCGGGCGCGTACCGGGGTTCCGGCGTCGGTGTCGGTCATCGGGCCGCCGCCTCGGAGGGGATCGGTGCCGACGCCGGATCGGTCGGTCTGCGTCGTCGTCGGCCGGGGAACGCGGCCAGGAACGACCCGAAGAAGATCAGAATGCCCCCGGCCCAGATCCAGGACACCAACGGTTCGATGAACACCCGGACCGTGATCGGACCACCGGGTTGGTCGGGCATCGTCAGCAACGACAGGTACACGTCGTCGATCGGCGTCGACCGCACCGACGGCGTGCCGATCACCTGGGAGGCGTTCGCGAACTGTTTCAGTTTCGGCGCGTACACCTTGGTGTCGTCGATGCGGATCCGGGCCTCCTGGATGTTGATGTTGCCTTCGACGTAGCTGGTGGAACCCAGGTAGGTGACGGTGTGCCCGGCCAGGTGGGCACTCTGGTCCTGTTCGAGGGTGAAGTCCGCCTGATGGGCGAACGCGCTGGACGCCACCACGCCCACGGCGACGACCACCACGCCGATGTGGACGATCATGCCCCCGTTGGTGCGCCCCACCAGCCCCCGCCAGCCCTGCCGGCGGGTCGCGAGCACGATCTGACGGATCGACGCGCCGACGACGAAACCGCCGAGGCCGAACACGACCAGGGGTACCACGCCGCGGGCACCCACGGCGACGGCGAACACGACGGTGGCCACCCCCACCCAGGCCGGGATCAGCAGCCGTCGGCGCAGTGTCTCACCCGAGGCTTTGCGCCACGGCAACGCGGGGGCCACCCCCATCAGGAACAGCAACGCGATGACGATCGGGCCGATCATGCGGTTGAAGTACGGCGGGCCGACGGTGATCTTCGAATCGTTCCACGCCTCCATCAGCAGCGGGAACACCGTGCCCAACAGTACGACCAGCGCGAAGGTCGCGAACAGCAGGTTGTTGATCAGGAACGCGCCTTCGCGTGAGGCCGGCGAGTCGATGCGACCCGGCGAGCGCAGCCGGTCGCCCCGCCAGAAAATGAGCCCCACGCACACCGCGACGATCACCCCGAAGAACACCAGGAACGCCGGTCCGATCCCGGACTGGGTGAAGGTGTGCACCGAGTTGAGCACCCCCGAACGGGTCAGGAACGTGCCCAGGATCGTGAGCGAGAACGTGGCGCACAACAGCGACAGGTTCCACACCCGCAGCATGCCGCGGCGTTCCTGGACCATCACCGAGTGCAGATAGGCCGTGCCGGTCAGCCACGGCAGCAGCGAGGCGTTCTCGACCGGGTCCCACGCCCAGTAGCCGCCCCAGCCGAGGACCTCGTAGCTCCACCACGCACCCAGGATGATGCCCATCGTGAGGAACGCGAACGCGAACAGCGTCCACCGTCGCGTCTCGACGAGCCAGCCCTCACCGAGACGTCCGGTGACCAGTGCCGCGATCGCGAACGCGAACGGCACGGTGAACCCGACGTAGCCCAGGTACAGGAACGGCGGGTGGTACGCCATCAGCAGGTTGTTCTGCAACAGCGGGTTGGGCCCCGGTCCGTCGAAACCGACCGGAGGGGAGAACGTCACGAACGGGTCCGCGACGGTGGCCATCAACCCGAAGAAGAACAGGGCCACGACGAACATGACGAGCATCGCCCACGCGAGCAGGCGGTCGTCGAGGCGTTTGCGGAACTTGAACACGACCGCGCACACGTAGGCCGCCAGGATCAGGCCCCACAGCAGGATCGACCCCTCCAACGCCCCCCACAATGCCGCGAAGTTGAACAACGCCGGGGTGTGGCTGGAACCGTTCTCGGCGACATACCGGATCGTGAAGTCCCGGGTGATCAGCGCGTTCTCCATCGCACCGAATGCGACGAGACCCGACAGGAACAACAGACCGGCGAACACCGGGCTGATCCGCAGCAGGTCGCCGCGCCGGTTGACCAGACCGGTGATCAACACCGCGATGGCCGCGGCGGCCACGAACACACCGAAGAGGACGGCGGTGGATCCGATCGCGGCGTTCACGTGACGTTCACCGGCACGGTCACTTCTCGGACGCCTCGGCGCAGATCGGATCCGACGACATGCGTTCGGCGTGGTCGTCGGTGTAGTTCTCGTCGTGTTTGATGATGATCTGGGTCCCCAGGAACGGCGCGTCCTCGTCGGTCGATTCCCAGTTGCCGACGATCACGACCGGTTCGCAACGTTTGAACAGCGCCGGTGGATCCGAACCGGTGTAGACCACCGAAGCGGTGACGTCGTTCGCGCCGAGCACGAAGTCGATCTTCTGCTTGTTCGCCGACATCTCCACACGTTTCGGTTCGTCGACGACGGTGCCCTGGATCCGGAACCGGCGCGTACCCAGGTCGGCGCGTTGCGCGACGGCCTCGTCGACCTGGTGGAAGTAGTCCGTCGCGCTTCCCAGGGTCTTGGTGACCAGGAATCCGGCGGCGGCGAGCACCACCACGAGCACGCCGACGGCCACGAGCCGCCGACCACCGCGCCGACCGGCAGCGCCCCCGTCGGTACGGGGGGTCAGGTCGAATTCGGGGGGTTCACCGTCCGAGGAAATCTGGTCGATGCCGACGGTCTCGTCGTGGGAGCTCACAGCCAACGCCTCTTCTCAGCGGGAACCCGACGAGACAGTTTGCGGCCCCGTCGGACGACTTGCAACGTGTAACCACCCACGGTGATCGCGGCGAACGCGTACCCGGCGGCCACGTAGCCCCAGTAGCTCGGTGTCCCGCCTGCTGCCACGACGACGGTGATCGGATCCATCTCAGTCGACCTCTCCTTCTGCGGGTGCGGTTCGTGTCATCGCGGCGGCTTCGGCCCGGCGTTGCGCGATGGCGTCGTCGAAGGCGCTCTCGTCGACCCGTTCGGCGAGGTACGCCACCCGGAACCTGATGATCAGCAACCACACGTAGCCGCACATCCCGGCGACGAACATGACCAGCAGGCTGAACAGCATCGAACCGCCGATCTGGGTCTCACCCAGCAGGCGGACGGTCTGTCCCTGGTGCAGGGTCACCCACCACGTCGTCGAGTAGTGCACGATCGGAATGTCGATCGCGGCGATGATCCCGGCGATGGCACACCATCTGGCCCGGTTCGGGTTGCCGTGCAGTGCCCGTCGCAACGCCAGGTAACCGACGAAGAGCACCAGCAGCAGCGCGGTCGTCGTCAGGCGGGCGTCCCAGGTCCAGTACACCCCCCAGATCGGGTGGCCCCACAGCATCCCGGTGACCACGCACACCGCCATGTACAGGATGCCGATCTCGGCGGACGCGCCGGCGATCAGGTCCCAGGTCTCGGACTTGCGCCACAGCACCATGATGCTGGCCAGGGCGGTGACGATGAACGCGACGTAGCCGCCGGTGACCGACGGGACGTGCAGGTACAGCAACCGAGCGGCGTCGGCCTGGTTCGCGTCGGCCGGCGAGATCACCAGGCTGTACGCGAGGCCGACCACGATGAGCACGAGGGTCACCGCCCCGAGGATCCTGCTGCCGGGCGAGCTCGTTCCCACCGGTGCGTCACCGACGGGTGGGGCCGGACCGTCGCCGCCCCCGAGGCGGGCGGGACCGGTGTCGATCGATGTCATGTGTCCTCCAACAGGGGGCCGAACGCGAGGATCCCCGCGATGAGATAGGCGACCGCGAACACGACCAGCAGGCCGACCCACCGCCAAGCCTGGGCGTGGGTCACATCCCCCGTACCCAACGCGGCCTGGAACACCGATGTCGCGCCGACGAGTACGGGTGACACGACCGGCAGCAACAGCAGCGGCAACAGGGTCTCACGCCCGCGCACGCCGAGCAGGAGTGCGCCGTACAACGCTCCCGACGCCGCCAGCCCGACACCGGCCACCAACCCGGCGCACACCAGCAGCCCGATCGACGTGAAATGCGTGGAGTACAGGATCGCGGCGCCTGCGACCGTCAGGATCTCCAACGCGACGAGCTGTGCGAACATCCCCAGGGTCTTGCCGAGGAAGATCCCGGCCGGGTCCAGCCGCGACAGACGCAGCTGGTCGGCCAGTCCGGGGGCGCTCTCGGTGACGAACACCCGTTGCACCCCCAGGATCGTCGCCAACAGGATCGTGATCCACAGCAACCCGGGTGTGGCCTCGGCCAACACGGTCTGTTGGGAGTCCAGGGCGAACGCGAACAGGATCAACACCACGAGCGCGAACGGGACGAGCTGGTTGAGCCCGACCCGTGTGCGCAGCTCGGTCCGCAGGTCCTTGCGGAACACGACCATCGCGTCAGCCAGCATCGACGAGCTCCCCACGGGATCCCGACACGACGCCACCGGCGACGGTGACGACGCGGTCGGCGAGCGAGGTCGACCGGTCCAGGTCGTGCGACGCGACGATCACGGTGACCCCCGCCCTGGCGGCCGAGGTGACCAACCGGTCGACCAGGTCCCGGCCCTGGGTGTCGAGTCCGGCGTGGGGCTCGTCGAGGAGCCACAGTTCGGCGTGACGGGTGAGCAGCACCGCCAGGGCGGTCCGCCGTCTCTGTCCGGCCGACAGGCGACCGACCTCGACGTCCGCGAGGCGTACGGACAGACCGACGTTGGCGATCGCGGCCTCCACCTCACCGGTGCCGTGGCCGGCGGCCTCGGCCCAGAACGCGACGTTCTCGGCGACGCTCAGATCCTCGTAGAGGCCGGCACCGTGGCCGAGCAACGCGACACGGTGCCGCACCCCGACGGCATCGGTCGCCAGATCGTGACCGAGGACCTCCGCACGGCCGGACTGCAACGACAGGAGGCCCGCGCAGAGGCGGAGCAGGGTCGACTTCCCGGCACCGTTCGGGCCCTGCAGAAGCAGGATCTCACCGGGTGCGACGTCCAGGGTCGCACCGGCCAGCGCGGGAAATCGTCCCAGCACACAGACCGCATCTCGGAGGTGAACGACAGGCCGCATGGGACCCCCACAGGCTACCGGCGCGGTGGGAAACCGGCCAAGGGCCCGGGAGCGCTCCGACCGGGCGCCGGGGGTCCTTTATCCGGGCCACAGGAACGGGTCGGTAGTCTTCCACCTCGTGACCCGACCGGAGCGAAGTCGTGGCTGGATGCGGATCGTCGGCTACATCGGTCGATTCCTGCTGTCCGCCGGGGTGTTGTTGTTGGCTTTCGTCGCATACCAGCTCTGGGGAACCGGGCTGCACGAAGCCCGGGCACAGGACGAGCTCACCGACCAGTTCGACGCGATGCTGGCGGGCGAGATCCCCGAGATCGGCGAGGACGATCCGGACGAACCGCTCCCGGCGACACCGGTGGACAGCGTGCAGCTGACCAACGAGATCGGCGCCCCGATCGGCCGACTGGAGATCCCGAAGCTGCGGGTGAAGAAGATCGTCGTGCAGGGCGTGCCCCTCGAACAGCTCGACCGGGCGCCGGGCCACTATCCCCAGACCCCGTTCCCCGGTCAGGCCGGCAACGCGTCGATCGCCGGGCACCGTTCCACCTACGGGGCGCCGTTCTACAACATCGACAAGTTGAAACCCGGCGACGAGATCCACATCGAGACCCTGCAGGGACGCTTCACCTACGCGGTGGAGTGGTCCAAGATCACCAAACCCGACGCCATGTGGGTGCTCGACGACGAGTACGCCGACGAGGACGACGTCACGACCCTGAAGAACACGCTCACCCTGACCGCGTGCCATCCACGCATGGACCTGACCGAGCGGTACATCGTCCGGGCGGTCCTCCAGGGTGAACCGGCCCCCCGGGTGCCCGGCCAGGACGAGGTGATGGAATCCCACGCCGCGTCGTCGGATTCACTCGCCGACGGCATCACCGCGGCGTCGCACCCCGAGGCGTGGCCGCCCACGATCCTGTACGGGCTGCTCGGCGCCGCGGTGTGGGTGGTCACCTGGTGGGCGTCGCGTCGTTGGCGCAGGGCCGGACGCACCGCACCGCCGCGTTGGGTGCGCACCGTGGTCCCCTACGTCGTGGGTGTCCCGGTGTTCGCCGGGGTGTTGTTCCTGTTCTTCGAGAACCTGTCCCGGATCCTGCCCGCGGGGATCTGATCGTCGGGACCCGGCCGGCCCTGTCCAACGGGTCAGCGGCCGTGGAACTCGGGTCGACGTTTCTCCGCGAACGCGGCGAGCCCCGACGCCAGGTCATCGCTGCGCCACGCGGCCAGACGCGCATCGAGTGCCGCGATCGACGGTTCGGCCGGAACCTCCGCGTCGGAGAGCATGGCCTTGTGCGCGGCGATCGTCAGCGGCGCGAGTCGGGCGATCCGCCCGGCCCATTCGATCCCGGCGGCCCGCACGTCGGTGTCGTCGTCGACGAGGCGGTGGACGAACCCGGTTCCGGTCAACGTCGCCCCGTCGAAGGTGCCGGTACCGACCAGCATCGCCCGGGCGAGCGAGTGGCCGACGGCGTCCGCCAGGTGGTGCACCGTGTAGGAATCGACGGTCAGCCCGAGTTTCGCGGCCGGGATCCCGAACGTCGCGCCCCGGGTCGCCAGACGCAGGTCGCACGCCATCGCCAACTGTGTCCCCGCCCCCAGCGCGGGGCCGTGGATCGCACCGATCACGGCGAACGGGGCGGTTCGCAGGTCCTCGAGCAGGCCGCGGAGTTCGGTGACGAACGCGTCGTCCTCGACCGTCGACAGGTCGGCGCCGGCGCAGAAGTTCCGTCCCGCGCCGCAGAGCACCAGCACCCGCATCCGGGCGTCGACCGCGGCACGGACCGCCCGACGGAGATCCCCCAGGTGTGCCCGGTCCAACGCGTTGCGACGCTCGGGGCGGTCGATGGTCAGCACCGTCACGCCGGACGGGTCGTCCAGCTCCTCGTCGATCACGGTCATGACGGGCGACCGTACACGACGGTCCCCCACGGACCGGGTGGTCCCCGCCCCGGTCCGGTTTCCGGCACGGCAAGTAGAGTCCGGACGTCACCACGCCGTTTCCCCCGAGGAGCACGATGTCCCACGTACTCGCCATCGACCTGGGTACCGGAGGCCCCAAGGTCGCCCTGGTCGACATGGACGGCACGATCACCGGCCACGAGTTCGAGGCGACCGAACTGATCCTCGGTGACGGCGGCAAGGCCGAACAGGACCCCCACGACTGGTGGCGGGCGATCGACACGGCGACCGTGCGCCTGTTGGACCGCGAACTGATCCCCCGCGACGAGGTCGAGGCCGTCGCGGTCACCTCCCAATGGTCGGGAACCGTCGCCGTCGACGCCGACGGTGAGGCGTTGATGAACGCGATCATCTGGATGGACTCACGCGGCGCCGCGGAGATCCGCAAGGTCACCGGTGGTGCCCTGGCGGTCCAGGGTTACGACGTGCGACGCCTGGGTACCTGGATCCGCCGTACCGGGGGCATCCCGAGCCTGTCGGGCAAGGACCCGGCCGCGCACATCCTGTGGATCCGGGCGAACCTGCCCGACGTGTACGACGCCACGGCGACCTTCCTGGAGCCGTGCGACTATCTCAACCTGCGCCTGACCGGCCGGACCGTGTCGAGCCACGACGCGATCACCCTGCACTGGGTGACCGACAACCGCGACCGGAACAACGTCGTCTACGACGAGGAACTGATCCGGGCGTTCGGGCTGGATCGTTCCCGCCTGCCCGAACTCGTGCCCTCGGCGTCGGTGATCGGCACGATCACCCCTGAGATCTCGACCCGTTGGGGGCTGGCACCGTCGACGCAGGTGGTCACCGCGACCGGCGACGTGCACTCCGCGGCGGTGGGTTCGGGCGCGGTCGACGACCATGCCGGCCACCTGTACATCGGCACGTCGTCGTGGCTGAGTTGTCACGTGCCCTGGAAGAGGACCGACCTGTTGCGCAACCAGGCCGCGTTGCCCTCGGCGTTGCCCGGGCGGTACTTCATCGTGAACGAACACGAGACCGCCGGGGCGTGCCTGGACCACCTGATCGACAACGTGATCTGGGCCGACGACACCCTGGGGACCCCGCGTCCCGACGACGCGTACGCCCGGGTCGAAACGCTCGCCGCGGGGGTCCCGCCCGGCGCGAACGGTGTGGTGTACACGCCCTGGTTGAACGGGGAACGCACCCCCGTCGACGACCACACGATCCGTGCGGGGTTCCAGCACATCGGGCTGGCGAACGACCGGGCCGACCTGGTCCGTGCCGTGTACGAGGGGGTGGCGTTCAACAGCCGGTGGTTGCTCGAGGCCGTCGAGAAGTTCACCCGCCACCGTCTCGACACGATCAACTTCATCGGCGGTGGGGCCATGTCGGAGCTGTGGTGTCAGATCCACGCCGACGTGCTTGACCGGAACATCAACCAGATGGCCGATCCCCGCCAGGCGAACGTGCGCGGCGCGGCCCTCATCGCATCGGTCGCGTTGGGCCACGCGACGGTCGAGGACCTGTCCGCCGAGGTACCCGTCGATCGGACCTACCACCCGAACGGAGCGAACCGTCGTATCTACGACGGGCTGTACGACCAGTTCACGGCGATGTACAAGGCCGACCGGCCCATCCATGCGAAACTCGACGCGCTGGTCGACCCACGATGAACACGCAACCCGGCGACGACGACGTCCTCGCCCATCGCGCTCGTCTGGCCCGCCTGGTCAAGGTCGGCAAACGCCTCGGATGGGGCCTGTTCGGTTGTGCGGTGGTCGTGTTCGTGATCGGCGCGATCACGGGGTTCGCGAGCTGGATGGTCACGACCGTCGTCGTCGCCATGGCGGTCGGGTCGTTGCTGCTCGCACCCGCGATCGTGCTGGGTTACGGCATCCGGGCGGCCGAACGCGACGAGCGTGACGAGGCGCGTCGGGCGGCCGGCGAAGCCGTCCCCGAACGCCGTACGAGGTACTGACCGTGACTCCCGGCGACGTCGCACGGGTCGCATTGGTGACCGGCGCCGCCCGCGGGATCGGTGCGGCGACCGTTCACGCGCTCGTCGGGAACGGCTGGCGGGTCGTGGCGACCGACGCGTGCGTCGACGACCCCGCACTGGCCTACCCGCTCGGCACCCGCGACGACCTCGAGGCGCTCACGGCGGCCGCACCCGATCGGGTCCGTACGGCGGTCGCCGACGTCCGAGACCCGGGCGCGCTGGAGGCGGCTGTTGCGGTCGGCGTCGACGCGTTCGGCCGTCTCGACGCGGCGGTCGGTTGTGCCGGGGTCCTCGCCGGTGGGCGGCCCGTCTGGGAAACCCCCCGGGAGGTCTGGGACGTGCAGATCGCGGTGAACCTGACCGGGATCGCGAACCTGGCCGTCGCGACACTGCCGACGATCATCGACTCGAACCGTTCCGCCCCGGCCCACGGCAGCTTCGTGGCGGTCTCCTCCGCCGCCGGCACGACCGGACTTCCCCTGTTGGCCGGGTACGCGGCATCCAAACACGGGGTGATCGGGCTGGTTCGTTCCCTGGCCGCGGAACTCGGGCCGCACCGGATCACCGCGAACGCGGTCTGCCCGGGTTCGACCCGCACCCCGATCCTGGACGCGTCGGCCGCCGTGTACGACCTGGACGACCCCGAGGCGTTCCGTTCGCACCACCTGCTCGACCGGCTCGTCGAACCCGACGACCCGGCCGCGATGATCGCGTACCTGTGTTCGGATGCCGCGGCGGCGATCACCGGCGCGGTCATTCCCGTCGATGCGGGCATGACCG
>CAZVFF010000021.1:0-16471 GCA_964626395.1 uncultured Iamiaceae bacterium
GGGCGGGGATCCACTCACCGGCGCACCCGCACCGATCGACGGGGCCCAGTTGACCGAACTGGGGCTGCGGGTCGTGGTGCCTCCGGCCGACTGAGACCATTCCGACACCCCGGCCGGCACACCCGGAACGCCCGACGCGGAGCGCCCCGGGCGCCCGGCCACGTCCGGAGATGGCAGAATCCGGGGTCGACCCGTCGGCAGGGGCCGACGACACGAACCAGGAGCACCGACCATGCAGACCGAGATAGCCCGGCAGCTGGGGATCGAATTCCCGATCTTCGCGTTCAGCCACACCCGTGACGTGGTCGTCGAGGTGTCCCGCGCGGGCGGGTTCGGTGTGCTCGGCGCGGTCGGGTTCTCGCCCGAACAGCTCGCCACCGAACTGGACTGGATCGACGAACACATCGGCGACCACCCCTACGGCGTGGACATCGTCATCCCCGGCAAGTACGAGGGCATGGGCGAGCTGGACCCCGGCAAACTCGAACAGATGCTCGCCGACATGATTCCCGACGAGCACCGGCGGTTCGCCGCCCAGCTGCTGACCGACCACGGCGTGCCCGAGATGCCCGACGACGTGCCCAACCGCGAACTGATCGGGTGGACCGAGGCGACCGCCACCCCCCAGGTGCTCGAGGCGTTGAAACACCCGAACGTGAAGCTCATCGCCAACGCGTTGGGTACGCCACCGGCCGAGATCATCGACGAGATCCACGAATCGGGCCGTCTGGTCGCCGCCCTGTGCGGATCCGCGTCCCAGGCGGCACGCCATCGCGACGCAGGGTTGGACATCGTCATCGCCCAGGGCACCGAGGGCGGAGGGCACACCGGCGAGGTCGGGTCGATGGTGCTGTGGCCAGAGGTCATCGACGAGGTCGCGCCCGTACCGGTCCTGGCTGCCGGGGGAGTGGGGACCGGTCGTCAGATGGCCGCCGCGTTGGCACTGGGTGCCCAGGGCGTGTGGACCGGATCGTTGTGGCTCACCGTCGCCGAAGCCGACATCCCGCCCGCCCAGATGGACAGCTACCTGGAGGCGTCGTCGCGGGACACGGTCCGTTCCCGTGCCTGGACGGGCAAGCCGTGCCGGATGTTGCGCAACGACTGGACCGAAGCCTGGGCCGACCCGGAGAACCCCGAACCGTTGGGGATGCCGTTGCAGTTCATGGTCACCTCCGACGCGGTGCGCCGCGGGCACGCCTACCCCGAACAGGCCCGCAACGTGAACTTCAACCCGGCCGGTCAGATCATCGGCGCCGCGAAACAGGTCCGTCCGGCCGGACAGGTCGTGATGGACCTGGTCACCGGATGCATCGAGGCTCAGGAACGCCTCGCCCGGCTCATGGACGTCTGAGGAACGCGCCGTTCGCAGGGGCACGCGTTCAGGGGTCGCATCGCACCTCGGCGGGCGGCATGACCAGCTCCACCAGATAGGGCACGACCGCGGCGTCCACGCAGGAGAACCCTCCCGCGAACGACGTGTGGTCCTCGCCGCCCCAGGTGATCAGGCTCGCCTTCGGCAACAGGTCCCGGATCGCCAACGCGTTCGCGTACGGGGTCGCCGCGTCGTGTTCGCTGTTGACCACGACCACGTCGGGGGCGGCGGCCAGCCCGGCCTCGGTGGCCGGTTCCAACGGGTCGAGCGCGGCGGGCCATCCGTGACAACCGGGAAGGCCGACCGCGCCGAACCGTCCGAACACCGGCATCTGTGCGGCCCACTCGTCCATCCGGTCACGATCGCCGAAGAACGACGGGGATCGTTCGGTCTGGTCGGCGCACCGGATCGCCGTGTTCGCCTCGGTGGAATGGTTCCAGGAGCCGTCCAACTGGCGCCCACTCAGCAGGTCCCGCAACATCAACAGGATCCCGCCGTCGGGGTCGTCGGTGCGGGTCGCGGCCGCCAACCCCGTCCGCAACAGGAACCACGTGTCGGTGCTGTACAAGCCCGTGGCGATCCCGGTGCCCCGCTGCGTGGACGCAAGCGTTCCCTCCCGCCGATGGGGGGTCCCGGACTCGTCGGGCAGCACATAGGACGCCGGGATTCTGGTGCCGTCGGCCAGGTCGTCCAACAGTCCGTACAGCGCCGCCGCCGGGTCGGAACCGCCGAAACCGCACGACCCGGCGGTCCGGCAGTCGTCGAGGAACAGGTCCAGGTTGTCTTCGAAGGAACGCATCTGGGCGCGGGTCGCCTCGACGGGATCGCGTCCGGGCGGGGCGATGCCGTCGAGCACCATCGCCCGGACCCGCTCGGGATGCACACGCAGGTACTCCAGACCGATCGTGGTGCCGTAGCTGTAGCCCACGTAGGTGAGGCCGTCGTCGCCCAACACGTCACGCAACGCGTCCAGGTCCTCGACGGTGGCCCGGGTCCCCGTGTGGGGGATCGTGTCGCCGTGTTCGTCCAGGCAACGTTCCCGGAGCTGGTCGGCTTCGGCGACGACCTCGTCGCGTTCGGCCGCCCCGGCGGGCCAGGGGAGTGGTTCCGGTTCGAGGAACTCCTCGTCGGTCAGGCACGCGATGCCCGCGGAATCGCCGGTGCCGCGAGGGTCCCAGGAGACCAGATCGAAACGGTCGGTCAGTTCGTCGGGGACCGTTCCGGATTGGAGCCACATCGCCAGGAACGCGGTGCCCGGTTCGCCGGGGCCGCCCGGGTTGACCAGCAACGACCCGATCGGATCCGGCCCCGTCGCCGGCCTACGAGCCACTGCGAGTTCGATCATCGGACCCTCGGGTTCGGACCAGTCGAGCGGAACGTCCAACGACGCGCATTCGAGGTCGCCGTCGCACGCCGACCAGTCCAGCGACGACGGCCCGTCGTGCCCCGACGACGTCCGCGGACCCGAGGTGGGGATCGTGACGGTGCACCCGGCGAGAACGAACACGGCGACGAGCATCGCGATGCACGGCCGTGCGCGCCTGGGTCGGGAGGGTCCGGTCACCTCCGCGAGGGTAGGGGAACCGGAGGGAGGGGGAACGGGTGGGGAAGATCAGGCGGTGGTGGCACCGTCGATCCGCAGGTCGGTGCCCATGACGAAACCGGCGTCGTCGCCGGCGAGGTAGGTGACGGCGGCCGCGACCTGCTCGGGTGTGCCCATCCCCGCGAGCGGTATCGTGCGCCCCAACAGCGACTCGTCGGCACCGTCGGGGAACGCGAACGCACCGATCAACGGCGTGGCCACACTGCCCGGGGAGATCGACACGACCCGGATCCCACGGCGTCCGTATTCGACCGCGAGCGACCGGGTGAGCGACAGCACGCCACCCTTGGATGCGCAGTAGGCGGCGCCCCAGGCCTGCCCGACGTGCGCGGCCGTGGACGCGGTGTTCACGATCACGCCGTGCCGGTCGTCGTCGGTGCCCGCGGCCAACATCGCGCCGATCACCTCCCGGCACATCAGGAACGTCCCGGTCAGGTTCACCTCCAGGATCCGGCGCCAGTCGTCGAGTTCGACCTCGTGACTGTTCTCGAAGGCCAGGATCCCCGCCAGGTTCACCAGTACGGCCGGCGGGCCGAGTTCACGAACCGCGTCGGTGACGAACCCGACCACCGACGCCTCGTCGGCGACGTCCAGGCGGGCCGCCGAGATCCGTTCGTGACCGGCGCAGGTTTCGGCCATGGCATCCGGGGTGATGTCGCCGATCCGCACCGTCGCACCCAGGTTCGCGAAGCGGCGAGCGGTCGCGCGACCGATCCCGGAACCGCCTCCGGTGACCAGCACGACCCGGTTCGTGAATTCGTTCGTCTCCATGGCACCGGATCGTACGGTCCGCGTCGGCCCGGCACGCTTTCCACGCACCGGGCCGGTTCGCGTACGGTCTGGCGAGGAACCGCACACCGGTGCGGTCACCCGGCGGTCGTGTCGGGGTCCACGTCGACGAGGGGAACTCCAGCGACATGTTCGAATGGTCCGAAGAACAGCTCATGCTCCGTGACGCGATCCGCGGTTTCATCGAAGCCGAGGTCGTCCCGCACATCGACGAACTCGAACACGGCGACATGGCCCCCTACGACATCGTCCGCAAGCTGTACTCCACCTTCGGGATGGACGAGATGGCCCGGGACCGGTTCGACAAGCAACTCGCGTTCGACCGCAGCGTCGCCGAGGCGATCGAAAAGGGTGAGGAGCCGCCCACCAAACCGGAACGCACCGGCGGCGACGGTGGGTCGGCCGCGATGACGATGATCCCGATCATCGAACTGTGCCGGTACTGCCCCGGCATCGTCACCGCGATGGGGGTCAGCTTCGGTCTGGCCGCCGGCACGGTCATGAAGTCCGGCACGATCGAACAGAAGGAACGTTGGGGACGCGACCTGTTGACGATGGCCAAGGTCGGCGCCTGGGCGATCACCGAACCCAACTCGGGTTCCGACGCTCTGGGTGGGATGCGGACCACCGTCAAACGTGACGGCGACGAGTACATCCTCAACGGCAACAAGACGTTCATCACCAACGGGCCGTTCGCCGACACGATGATCGTCTACGCGAAGTTGGACGAGGGTGACGGCACCGACATCCGGGACCGTCCCGTGCTCACGTTCATCCTGGATTCGGGCATGGAGGGCCTCGTGCAGTCCAAGCCGATGCGCAAGATGGGCCTGCACTCGTCACCGACCGGTGAGTTGTTCTTCGACGACGTGCGTCTGGGCCGTGACCGCCTGTTGGGTGGCGTCGAGGACCGCAGCGGCAAGGGCCGTGAAAGCGCCAAGTCGAACTTCACGACCGAACGGGCCGGGGTGGCCGCCATGTCGTTGGGGCTGATCCAGGAATGCCTGAAGATCGCCACCGCGTACGCCCGGGATCGCACCCTGTGGGGCAAACCGATCGCCGACTTCCAGTTGATCCAGCTCAAGCTGGCCAGGATGGAGGTCGCCCGGTTTAACGTCGAGAACCTGGTGTTCCGACAAATCGAGATGTCCGCCGCCGGTAAGTCGCTGACCCTGGCCGAGGCCTCGGCGATGAAGCTGTACTCCGCGCAGGCGGCCTCGGAGGTCGCGATGGAGGCCGTGCAGCTGCTGGGCGGTAACGGGTACATGTCCGAATTCCGGGTCGAACAGCTCGCCCGGGACGCGAAGGTGTTCCAGATCTACGCGGGGACCGACGAGATCCAGGTGACCCACATCGCAAGGGACCTGTTGAGCCGCGCCGGTTGACCGACCCCGACGGATCCACGGCTGCTCAACACGCCGCGGTTCCGGCCGACGGTACGACGTGAACCGTTCCGTGTCGTCGCGCCTGATCGCCTGCCTGCTGGTGGTCGGACTCGTCGCAGTGGGTTGCGGTTCTTCGGGCCCGTCGGAATCCGCGGGAGGATCCGTCGACCCGGACGCGGTGGCCGAATCGGCCGACTTCGGAACGATGACCGAGGTGTGCCACGAGGCGACCGGTGAGAACCGGCCCGGTGACCACGGGGTGACGGCCGACAGCATCCGCATCACGACGATCTCCGACGCCGGGTCGGACCTGCAGGCTGGTCTGAACCAGGAGTTGTGGGACGCCGCCACGGTGTTCACCCGGTGGTGCAACGACCACGGCGGCATCAACGGCCGGCGGATCGAACTCGTCCAGGGCGACGCCCAGGTGACCCGGTACGCCGAGGTGATCGACCAGGCGTGCGACACGTCCTTCGCGCTGGTCGGCGGGGGTGGCGCCCTGGACGACACGGGCCAGGAGGCTCGCATCGAGTGCGGCCTGCCGGCGGTGCCCGGGTTCGTCGCCAGCCGCGAAGCCCGCGAAGCCGAACTGTCGTACCCGGCGTTGGCCACCGGCTCCACCGAGATCACCAACGGCGCGCTGATGTGGCTGAAAGCCACGAGCGGTGAGGGTCCGGTGGCGACCGTCTACGGCGACTTCCCGACCACCGAGTTCACGAGTCGGCAGCGTCTCGCCGCCGCGCAGGCGATCGGCCTGGCCACGGCGGACAGTCCGGTGAACACCGAGAACAACACCTATCCGGTCACCGGGCTGGACGACTGGCGTCCCGTCGCGAGCAGTGTGCTCGACAGCGGAGCGAGGGGGTTGCTCTTCTCCGGCCAACCACCGGATCTGGGCAAGTTGTTGACCGCGATCGCGTCCGATCGCGACGACGGGGACGCGCTCGAGTGGATCTTCGGCGACGAGAACATGTACGACGAAACCGTGATCCGCAGCGGTCGGGTCGGTCTCGCGGAACTGCCACTGTACGTACAGTCGTTCATCCACCCCTTCGAGGCAGCGGGCCGGGGTGTCGAATCCCTCGCGATGGACCAGTTCCTCGCGCTCTTCGACCACTACCTGCCCAACGGCAAGTCCCACGCCATGTTCGCCGTGTCGGGCTTCGCATCGTGGTTGCTGTTCACGCAGGCCGCGTCGGCCTGCGGAGACGAGCTGACCCGCGACTGCCTGGTGGAACAACTCCGGCAGGTCGGCGAGTTCGACGCCGGCGGGCTGATCGCTCCCCGGAACCCGTCGGACCCGACCCGTGCGTCACGTTGTTTCGTGTTGCTGGAGGCCACCCCCGACGGTTTCGTGATCGTCGAGGACGAACACCTCCAACCCACCGACGGGGTCTTCAACTGCAGCGAAACCAACGTCGCCACCGTGCGCGTCGACCCGGCCGGCGGGGACGGCACGTCCTGATCGTCCGCGGCCCGGGACTTTCCCCGACCGGAACCGTCCCCTATGGTGGCCCGGCAGGACCCCAGGGGAGCTCGGGACAGCCGGGCTGAGAGGACGCACCGACGCTGCGTCGACCCTTCGCAACCTGATCCGGATAATGCCGGCGAAGGGAGAAGCGGTGCACGAAGGAACCGAAACCGTCGACCGACCCCGACACCAGTGGCGTCTGGTGATCGTCGTGGACGGTGCACGACCCACGCCGGGCTGGGCGCGGCTGGTCGCCCCCGATGCGCTCGTCATCGCCGCCGACGGCGGTGCACGTCACGCGACCGCCGAGGGTGTCCGGGTCACCGACGTGGTCGGCGACCTCGATTCACTCGAACCGGCCGCGTTGACATCACTGGTCGCGCGCGGCGCACGAGTGCATCGCCACCCGGTCGACAAGGACGCGACCGATTTCGAACTCGCGGCGCACCTCGCCGTGCGCCTCGTGGCGGATCGACCGGGCCCGGTCGAAGGTCCCGGCGCCACCGGTGAGCTGCTGGTCGTGGGTGCATCGGGCGGTCGGATCGACCACGAACTGGGCAACATCGCGGTCCTCGGCGGTGACGCACTCGCCGGATTCGACACGACCGCCATCCTCGGTGGCGCCGTCGCCGGGGTGGCGCGGCCGGGCATGCCGGTCCTGTGCCGGGGAGCGGCCGGTGCGACCGTTTCCCTCGTACCGGTCGGAGGCGCGGCCCTCGGGGTGACCACCACCGGGCTGGTGTTCCCGGTCCACGGCGAGGACCTCGACCCCGGCTCCAGCCGTGGCATCTCGAATCGGGTCGCCGCCCCCGGCGCCCTGGTGACCGTCTCGGCCGGTGTGCTGCTCGTCATCGAACCCGGTGCGTTCGCCGACACCCTCGAATCCGCCATCGTCCCCGACCCCGGAGTCCTCCCGTGATCATCGAGATCCAGTGCATCCCCGACCCGTCGGGCACCGACGAGGTGCCCTTCGCGAACGTCCACGCCGCGATCGCCGTGATCGCCGAGTCCGGCCTGGACTTCGAGGTCGGCCCGTGCGGCACGTCGGTCGAAGGGGACCCCGACCGGATCTGGCCGCTGCTGCGTCGGGTCCACGAAGCGACCATCGCCGCGGGTGCGACCGCGACGATCTCGGTGATCAAGGTGTTCGAACAGACCACCACGGACCCCGCCACGATGACGAGCCTCACCGACCGTTACCGGCGATGAGCATCGGCCGGAACGTGGGGCACCCACGTGGTGACCGACGGCGTGCCGTGGTCGCCCCGGCGGCCGTGCTCGCGGGACTGCTGGTCCTCTGGCAGGCCTGGGTGCGGATCGGCGATGTCCGCTCCTGGGTCGTGCCCGCACCCACCGAGGTCGCAACGGCCGGATGGGACAGCCGGACCGCGCTCGCCCAGAACGCCTGGACGACCCTGGTGGAAGCCGTCGTCGGTCTGGTCATCGGCACCGTGTTCGGCCTGCTCGTCGCCCTCGGCATCTCGCTCGTACCCGCCGTCCGACGGGCGATCTGGCCGGTCGTGGTCACCTCCCAGACCATCCCGATCATCGTCCTCGCCCCGTTGGTCGCCATCTGGTTCGGCTACGGCCTCACCCCCAAGATCGTGCTCGTCGCGTTGATCTGTTTCTTCCCGGTCACCGTCGCCGCCGTGGCGGGCCTGGCCGGTGCCGACCCCGAACACGTCGAGCTGGTGCGGTCCTTCGGAGCGTCCCGCTGGGACGTGGTCCGCCACGTCCGCATCCCCGCCGCGCTCGGCAGCGTCATCGCCGGGGTGCGTATCGCCGCGGCGTACGCGGTGGGCAACGCCGTCATCGGCGAGTACGTCGGTGGTACCTCGGGACTGGGGATCTTCATCGACCAGTCCCACCGTTCCTACCGCACCGACCGGATGCTCGCCGGTGTGGTGGTGATCGCCGTGGTGTCGATCGTCCTGTTCGGCCTGGTGGGGGCGATCGGGCGGCGCCTCACACCCTGGGACACGGGCCGCACCGGCCGTCGACGAACCGTCCTTGCCCCATCCGACCGACCAGGAGTTGAACCGTGAACCGTTCCACGACCCGTCCCCGCCGAACCGCCCCCACGCTGTTGGCCCTTCTCGTCGCCGCATCGGTGGTCGTCGCCGCGTGCGGTGGTGGTGGCGACGGGACCGCCGCCGACGACGAACTCCGTCCGGTGAAGGTGATGCTCGACTGGAGCCCCAACACCAACCACGCGGGCATGTACCTGGCCGACGCCGAGGGCATCTACGCGGACGCCGGCCTGGACGTCACCTTCCTGCAACCCGGGGCCACCTCGGACCCCAACCAGGCGGTCGGTGCGGGCAGCGTCGACTTCGGGATCAGCGCCGGTGAACAACTCGTGCCCGCCCGTGCCGAAGGGGTCCCGGTGATCTCGGTGGCCGGCATCATCGAACACAACACCTCGAGCCTGCTCAGCCTGGCCTCGACGGGCATCACCGGACCTGCCGGGTTGGCCGGCCACACCTACGGGGCCTACGGCGCCACGTTCGAGGAGGCACTCATCCGCCAACTCGTCGCGTGTGACGGCGGCGACCCCGACGCCGTCGAATTCACCCAGGTCGGTGATTCCGACTACCGCCAGGGCCTCACCAGCGGCCACTTCGACGCCGTCTGGGTGTTCGACGGGTGGGACGTGATCCGCCTGCGCGACATCGACGATCTGGACGTCTCGACGATCCCGTTCGCGGACCACCTGGACTGCATCCCCGACTGGTACACGCCGATCCTGGTCGCCAACGCGGAGGTCGCCGAATCGGACCCGGACTTCGTGCGGGCGTTCACCGAAGCCACCGCGCGGGGCTACGCCGCGGCCATGGCCGATCCCGACACCGCCGCCCGGGCGCTGCTGGACGGAGCCGAGGGACTCGACCCGGACCTGGTCGAGCGTTCCATGACGTACCTGGCCGAGCACTACGCCGAGGATCCCGACGCCTGGGGGCGCCAGGACGCGGCGGTGTGGGACCGGTTCGTGACGTTCCTCGAGGACAACGACATCGTCGCCGCCGGTGTCGACACCGACGCCGCCTGGACCAACGCCTTCCTCCCCGGCGGAGACTGAGCCCGACCGGTGCTGGAGATCGACGGGCTCCGTCACGACTACGACGGCACGACCGTGCTGCAGGTCGACCACCTGGAGATCCCCCGGAACGGTTTCGTGACGCTGCTCGGGCCGTCGGGCTGCGGCAAGAGCACCCTGTTGCGCATCCTCGCCGGGTTGCTCGAACCGACCGTCGGCACGATCCGCCACGACGGTCACCCGGCGCCACCGCGGCCCGGCGAGGCCGGGTTCATGCCCCAACACGACCGGCTGTTGCCGTGGCGCACCGCGTTGGACAACGCCGTGCTCGCCGCCGACATCGCCGGGGTCGACCGGGCCCGGTCCCGTGACCGTGCCCGGGCGTTGTTCGACACCTTCGGCCTCGCCGGCTACGAGGACGCCTGGCCCCGGGAACTGTCCGGTGGGATGCGCCAACGCCTCGCGTTGCTGCGCACCTTCCTCACCGACCGGAACCTGCTGCTGCTCGACGAACCGTTCGGCGCGTTGGACGCCATCACCCGCCGCGGGATGCACCGTTGGCTCCAGGACGTCATCGCCCGTGACGCCCGCACCGTCGTGTTCGTCACCCACGACATCGACGAGGCACTCGTGCTGTCGGACCGGGTCGTCGTACTGTCGGCTCGACCGGGGCGCATCGTCGGCGAACTCGCCCTGGACTGGCCGCGGCCCCGGGTGGCGGGGCTCACCGTCACCCCCGGGTTCACCCGGCGCAAGGCCGAACTGCTCGAACTGCTCGACGCGCCCCCCGGCTGGTGACCGGGCCCGTTCGCCCCGGGTGGGTCGCGACGGCAAGACTCGACGGCACACCATGGATCTCACCGAAGTCGTCCACACCGGCGCCGACCCCGGGCAGCTCTACGCCCTGGTCGCCGACCTGGCCGGCTACCCCGACTGGCTCGGCCTGGTCGTCGAAGCCGTCCCGGACGCCGGACCCGGCGCCGTCGACCCGACGTGGATCGTCGAACTCCGGGGACGGATCGGGCCGTTCGCGCGATCCAAACGGTTGCGGATGGTGCGCACCGTGGCCGACGAACCGACACGGGTGCGTTTCGAACGTGTCGAAACCGACGGCCGCCGCCACTCGGACTGGCACCTGGAGGCACGGGTGACCCCGACCGCGGCCGGGGCGGACCTCACCATGGACCTGCACTACGGCGGGAACCGGTTCGCACCGGTGCTGGCGCCGTTGCTGCGCGACGAGATCCGTCGGGGACGGCGGAACCTGGTGGCGCGTTACCCGATCGAACCCTGAACCGACGACGGCCCGGTCGCGTGGGCCCGCCGGGGCGACCAGCTCAACCACCGACCGTCCCGGCGTTCCAGGCGCAGCGGCAGCGAGAAACACGTCGACAGCGCCTCCGCCGTCAGCACCCGGTCGATCGACCCGGCGTCCACCATCCGGCCGTCGGAGAGCAACAGCACGTGGGTGAAGCCCTCGGGGATCTCCTCGGTGTGGTGGGTCACCAACACGATCGGCGGCGCGGTGGGGTCCGCGGCGAGGTCCGCGAGACGGTTGGTGAGATCCTCGCGGCCCGCCAGGTCCAGGCCCGCCGCCGGTTCGTCCAACAACAACAACTCGGGGTCGGCCATCAGGGTGCGCGCCAACTGGACGCGTTGGCGTTCCCCGGCCGACAAGGTGCCGAAACGACGGTCGGCGAACGATTCCAACCCGACCCGGGCGAGTTCGGCGCGGGCTCGGGCACGGTCGTGGTCGGTGTAGGTGTGCCACCAGGGTTCCAACGCGCCGTACCGGGCGGTCATCACCACATCGGCCGCGGTCGACTCGGCGCGGAGCTGATCGGCCAACGCCTGGCTGGCCACCCCGATCCTGGCCCGCAGCGCACGCACGTCGGTCCGTCCGAGGGTCTCGCCGAGCACACGCACCGTCCCCGAGGTGGGGTGCAGGTACAACGACGCGACCCGCAGCAGGGTCGTCTTGCCCGAACCGTTGTGACCCAGAACCACCCAACGTTCACCCGGACGAACCCGCCAGGTGAGGTCGTCGAGCATCGTGGTACCGCCGCGTCGCACGGTCACGTCGTCGAGTTCGACAATGGCGTCCACGGGTCCCGCAGCGTACCCGGGGCGGTCGGCATGGACCCGAATTCCGGTCCGTCCCGTTCGGGTTGGGGGGAGTGATCAGGTGCGCGCATAGGGTGGCCGACGTGCACATCGGAGTTCTCGGAGGAACCGGACCGGCAGGCAGCGCCCTGGGCGCGCGCTGGGCGTCACTGGGCCACGACGTCACCCTCGGGTCGCGTGACGCGGCCCGTGCGGAAGCCAAACGGGCCGAACTGGTCGACAAGTGGGCGGACCACGATCTGTCACGACTCGCCGCGGCCGACAACGCGGGCGCGGCGGCGTGTGAGTTGGTCGTGGTGGCCACCCCCTGGGACGGCGCCGCCCCGACCGTCGCCGCCCACGCCGGAGCGCTCGCCGGCAAGACCGTGCTGTGCATGGCCAACGCGCTGACCCGCGTGGGCAAGGAGTTCCAACCGTTGATCCCGCCGCGTGGGTCGGTCGCGGCCGATGTGGCCGCCGCCGTCCCCGACGCACTCGTGGTCGCCGGGTTCCACCACGTGCCGGCACGCGAACTGGGCGATCTGGACAACCCGGTGGACTGTGACGTGCTCGTGTGTTCGGACCATCCGGGCCCCCGCGACACCGTGATCGGTCTGGCCGACGAGATCCCCGGCGTCCGTGGCGTCGACGCGGGACGGCTCACCGCGGCGGGTGCCATCGAGGCGCTCACCGCGATCCTCATCGGAATGAACGTCCGCCACCGGGCGCACCTGTCGATCCGGCTGAGCGGCCTGCCGGAGGGCACCGGGGAAGCGACGCGTTGAGCCGGACGGGTCCGATGCGGCTGTACGACACCGCCAGAGGCGAAATCGTCCCGTTCGAACCGGGACCGGTCGTCACCATGTACACCTGCGGGATCACGCCCTACGACGCGACCCACCTCGGGCACGCCGCGACCTATCTGACCTACGACGTGTTGCAGCGGCGCCTGCGCGACCTGGGCCACGAGACCCGGTGCGTGCGCAACATCACCGACGTCGACGACGACCTGCTGCGCAAGGCCCGCGAAGAGGGCGTGCACTACCTCGACCTCGCCGCGGCGGAGATCGACCGTTTCGACGCCGACATGGACGCACTCGGGATGCTCCCGGTGTACGCCGAACCCCGGGCGACCTCGGCGATCCCGGACATCCGTCGGTTCATCGGCGACGTGCTCGACGCCGGCCACGCGTACGAATCGGGTGGCGCGGTCTACTTCGACGTGTCCAGCTACGCCGCGTTCGGGCAGGTGTCGCACCTGGACCGGGACACGATGCTCCAGTTGGCGGCGGAACGTGGCGGCAACCCCGACGACCCGAACAAGCGGGACCCGTTGGACTTCGTGCTGTGGCAGCCGAGCCTGCCCGACGAGCCCGCGTGGGACTCGCGTTGGGGTCCGGGGCGACCCGGCTGGCACGTGGAGTGCTCCACACTGGCGTTGCGGGAGCTCGGCGACACGATCGACCTGCACGGTGGGGGAGCCGACCTGATCTTCCCGCACCACGAGTGCGAAGCCGCGCAGTCCGAGTCGGCGACCGGTGAACCCTTCGTGCGGCACTGGCTGCACCAGGCGATGGTCCGCATGGACGGCGAGAAGATGTCGAAGTCGCTCGGCAACCTGGTCTTCGTGTCCGAGCTGCGGACCCGGGTCGACCCGATGATCATCCGGACCGCCCTGCTGGACCACCACTACCGGGTCGAATGGGAATGGCACGACGACGACCTCGAGCGGGCGCGATCCCGGCGGGAGGCGTGGGATTCGGCTCCCGCCGGTGCGGACCCGGCGGTCACCGACGCGGTCCGTGCCGCGCTGGACGACGACCTGGACACGCCCCGCGCACTGGCCGTGATCGACGACGCTGCAGCGGCCGGAGCGGGCATCGACGACGCCAGGATGTTGCTGGGCGTCACCGCCGGCGACGCCTGAACACGACCGGACCCGACCCGGCGGATCCCGGGCCACCGCTCCCCGCCCGGGACCCGCGATGCGCGGCTAGCATCGGATGTGTCGTCCGGCACCGAGAAGGAGAACGCCATGGCAGAACGCGATGTGGGCGGGCTCTACCGGGTCGCGCGGGCCGTGCTGTCGCCGACGTTCAATTTCCTGTGGGACTTCCACTTCGCCGGGTTGGAGAACGTCCCGACCGACGGACCCGCGATCTTCTGCCCGAACCACACCTCGGTGCTCGATTCGTTCTTCCTGCCCCTGGCGTTGCCGCGTCGCATCACCTACGTGGGCAAGGCCGAGTACATGGACGACTGGAAGACCAGCAAGTTGTTCCCGGCGTTGGGGATGATCCCGATCGACCGTTCCGGAGGTGACGCATCCGAGCGTGCCCTGGCGGCTGCGACCCGCCTGCTGGACGCCGGTGAGTACTTCGGCATCTACCCCGAGGGCACCCGATCGCGCACCGGGCAACTGTTCCGGGGCCACACCGGCCCGGCACGTCTCGCCATGCGGACGGGTGCGCCGCTGATCCCGGTCGGGATCCGAGGCTCCCGCGAGGTCATGCCGCCCGACGCGTCGGTGCCTCGGGTGTTCCGGCCCGTGTCGATCCGGATCGGTCGGCCGATCTCGGTGGCCCGCTACGCGGATCGTGGCCAGGACCGCATGGCGCTGCGGGAGATCACCGACGAGCTGATGTTCGAGATCCGGACCCTGTCGGGTCAGGAGTACATCGACCGCTACGCGACCCGCTCGGACCGCGCGCTGGTCGTCGCCCACACCGCGAAGGTCGCCGAACGACCCGCGCCCGACGGGCGGGTCCTGGCCCGGGCCGCCGGCGCCTGAGGCACCCCGGGGCGCGAAGAACCGGCGGGCCGGGTACGGAACTACGCTGGACCCGATGACCACGATCACGCTGCCCGACGGATCGACACGCGCCCTGGACGACGGTGCAACCGCGGCCGATCTGGCCGGGGCGATCGGTCGACGCCTCGCCGCGGACGCCGTGATCGCCGGGGTCAACGGCACCCAGAGGGACCTGACGGCCCCCCTCGCCGACGGCGACGAGGTGACGATCTACACCAAACAGAGCCCCGAAGGCCTGTTCACGATCCGTCACTCGACCGCGCACGTGCTCGCCCAGGCCGTCCTGGACCTGTTCGAGGGTGCGACGTTCGCGATCGGCCCACCGGTCGAGAACGGTTTCTACTACGACTTCCTGCGGCCCGAAGGCCCCGACGGCACCCCGGGGACCTTCAGCCCCGAGGATCTGGAACGGATCGAAGCGCGTATGCGCGAGATCATCGCCGAATCCCAGCCCTTCGTGCGGGACGAACTCGACGACGTACGTGCCCGCGAGGTGTTCGCGGACCATCCGTTCAAACTCGAGATCATCGACGGTGAAGCCGACGACCCGACCTCGGTGACCGAACCGGGACGGGTCCGCACCTACGAGAACCCGCCCCCCGCCCCCAAGACGCACCGACCCTTCCACGGCTACGACGGGTTCGTCGACCTGTGTCGTGGCCCGCACGTGCCCGACACCAGCCGGTTCCTCGGGCACTTCAAGTTGATGCGTGTCGCCGGTGCGTACTGGCGTGGCGACGAGAACCGCCCGATGCTGCAGCGCATCTACGGCACCGCGTGGGCGACCGAAGCCGAGTTGGCCGCGCACCTGGAGATGCTCGCCGAGGCCGAGGCCCGCGACCACCGCAAACTGGCGAACGAACTGGACCTGTTGTCGTTCCCGTCCGAGTTGGGGGCGGGCCTGGCGATCTGGCATCCCAAGGGTGCGGTGGTGCGCAAGATCATGGAGGACTACAGCCGCGAACGTCACGAGGAGGGCGGCTACGACTTCGTGTTCACCCCGCACGTGTCGAACGGGCGGCTGTTCGTGGAGAGCGGCCACCTCGAGAACTACGGCGACGACATGTACCCGCCCATGGAGATGGACAACAGCGAGTACTACCCGAAGCCGATGAACTGCCCGATGCACATCCTGGTGTACCGGAGCCGGCAACGTTCCTACCGTGAACTGCCCCTGCGTCTGTTCGAGCTGGGCACCGTGTACCGCTACGAACGTTCCGGCACGTTGCACGGACTGTTGCGGATCCGCGGGTTCACCCAGGACGACAGCCACATCTTCTGCACGCCCGAACAGGTCGTCGACGAGATCGCATCGCTGTTGCAGTTCATCCTGAGCGTGCTGCGGGCCTTCGGCTTCACCGAGTTCGAGGCGAAACTGTCGACGCGCCCCGACGACAAGACCGTCGGTTCCGAGGAGAACTGGGAAGCCGCGACCGTCGCGCTGCGCAGCGCCCTGGAACGCGAAGGGCTGCCCTACACCGTGGATGAAGGTGCCGGTGCGTTCTACGGCCCCAAGATCGACATCGACATCAAGGACGCGATCGGGCGGACCTGGCAGCTGTCCACGATCCAGGCGGACTTCAACCTGCCCGAACGTTTCGGGTTGGAATACGTCGCCGCGGACGGGTCCCGGAAGCGTCCGATCATGATCCACCGTGCCCTGTTCGGTTCGGTCGAACGTTTCTTCGGTGTGCTGCTCGAGCATTTCGCCGGAGCGTTCCCGACATGGCTGGCGCCCGTACAAGCGCGGGTGCTCCCGGTCCGGGACGACCACGACGCCTACGCCGAGACGGTGCGCGAACGCCTGCACCGGGCCGGGATCCGTGCCGACGTAGACGTCGCCGACGAGAAACTCGGCAACCGGATCCGCAAGGCCAAGACCGAGAAGATCCCCTACGT
>CAZVFF010000022.1:0-16234 GCA_964626395.1 uncultured Iamiaceae bacterium
CCATCGGTGCGTGTCGCCCGGGTGGTGAGCGACGCCAGGTCCGATCCGGCGTTCGGTTCGGACCAGCCCTGGCACCAGGTGTCCTCCCCGGCGGCCTTGCGCGGCAGAATGTGGTCCTGCTGTTCGGCGTTCGCGAACGCGAACAACGACGGGGCCAACAGGAAGATGCCGTTCTGGGTGACCCGGGGCGGCGCACCGGCCGCGTAGTACTCCTCCTCGAAGATCAGCCACTCCCACAGGGTCGCGTCACGGCCCCCGTGGGCGGCGGGCCAGGACACCACCGCCCACCGGGCATCGAACAGACGCCGTTCCCAGTCCAGGTGGATCGCGAACCCCGCCCGGGTGTCCCCCGACGGGATCGCGCCGGCACCACCGTGATCGGCCCGCCACGCGGCCAGGTTCTCACCCAACCACGCCCGCGCCTCGGCACGGAACGCCTCCTCGGCGTCACTCCAGGTCAGATCCACCTCAGTCGCCTCCCAGCCGGGCCAACGTGCCGGTCGCCTCGCCCACGATCCGGTCGATCAACTCGGCCACCGTGGGCAACTCGTCGATCACGCCGACGTTCTGCCCCGTGGGCAACACCCCCACTTCGGGGTCACCGTCGACCAGCGCGGCCTTGATCCACATCGGCGCGTTCGCCGCCATCGCCAACTGCGACCACGTCAGGTCCTGGGACCTGCGCATCGCGAGGCCCTCCTGGACGAGTTCTTTCAGCGACGTGCCCGTCTGTTTGCGGAACGCCAACGCGTTCCGCACCGCCTTGGGCAACTTGGTCAACGTCGATGCCTTCTCGAGTTCGTCGATCAACTCGGTGCGGATCACCCGTTGGGGCGCACCGTCGAGCGCCCGGGTCACCACCGTGCCGGTCACCGACGTCGCCAGGTACTGCGCTTTGACCTCGTCGGGCACCCGCGACTCGGCCGTCAACAGGAACCGGGTACCCATCGCGATCCCGTCCGCACCCCACGCCAACGCCGCCACCAGCCCCCGACCCGAATGGAACCCACCCGCACCGATCACCGGAATCGCGTCGCCGACCTCTTCGACGACCTGGGGCAACAACAACGACGTCGGCACCACCCCGGTGTGCCCGCCACCTTCGCCGCCCTGCGCGATCACCGCGTCCACGCCGTAGCCGGCCATCTTCTCCGCGTGCCGCCGCGCACCGACGGTGGGCATGACCAACACCCCGGCGTCGTGCAACCGGGCCACGGTGTCCCTGGACGGCGCACCCGCGAACGACACCAACCGCACCCCGGCCCGGGTCACCTCGGCGATCCGGTCGCCCAGGTCGGGCTGGTCCGGTCGGAAGTTCACCCCGAACGGCGCATCGGTCCGATCACGCACCCGACCGATCGCCTCGACCATCTCGTCGAAGGTCATCGTGACCGCCGCCAGGATCCCGAACCCACCCGCCGCGGAGGTCGCCGCGGTCAGGTGCGCACCCGACACCCAACCCATCCCGGTCTGGATGATCGGATACCGCACCCCCAACATGGCGCACAACCGTGTGTCCAATGCGGCGGGCACGTCCGGTCCGGCGGAGGAATCCCTGGAATCTGATGGATCGTCAGACATCGCCCCAGAGCCTACGGTGCGCCCGGTTTCGCATCGAACTCCGACGTGCCGGGCCCGTCGCCGCGTATGCTCGCCGATCGTGGATCGGGAGGCGTCGTGAGCGGACGGGCAACCGGGACGTCGACGGCCCGGGGGGTCCGCACGGTCGTCGCCGTCGTCGCCGGGGTGATCGGTGCGGTCGCGTTCGTCGCCGCCACGATCGGGCTGTGGGCGAACCGGACGCTCTACGACGCCGACCGGTTCGCCGACACGATCGGCGACGCGATCGCCGAACCGGAGGTGACCGACGCGTTGGCCACGTACCTGACCGACGAGGCGCTCCGGATCATCCCGGTGGAACGCACGCTCGGTGACGTCCTGCCCGAACGGCTCGAGCGGGTGGCGCCGACGGCGACCGACGAACTGCGAGGCGTCGTGCAGCGACGCTTCGCCGACCTGCTCGGCCGCCCGGCGACCCGTGACCGGGTGGTCGGCCTGGCTCGGGCCTCCCACGCGACCCTGGTACGGACCATCGACACCGGCGGCATCGCGAACCTGCGGCGCTACGACGGTGCGGTCACGATGAACCTGCTGCCGGTGATCGTCGACGGGATCGACGCGTTACCCACCGGGGTGCTCACCAGGGCCCTCGACCTTCCCGAGTTGGCACTGGACGGTGACCATGCCGAACAGGTGAGCCGCCTGTCCGACGCACTCGGGGTCCGGTTGCCGCCGGGCACCGGGCTGGTCACGGTGTACCGCGGGGCGGCGGTGGACCGGGCCGGGACGGCCCTGGCACAGACCCAACGCGGGCTGGTGCTGTTCCACCGGTCGCTCACCGCGCTGATCGTCGCTGCGGTGGCCGGATGCGCCGTCTGTCTGGCGGCGGCGCGGCGACGAGGCCGGGCACTGGTCGGATTGTCCGCCGGTGCGGGCGCCGCGTTCCTCGTCGCCGTCGTGATCCTCCGTCGGGCGGTGTCCCAGGCACCGTCCGCGGCGACGGACCCGACGAACCGGACGGTGATCCGCGCCGCGGTCCGGGGGTTGTCGTCGGGGCTGGTCGACCTGTTGACGATCGCGACGATCTGCGCGTTCACCGCCGCACTGCTCGTCGCGGGGATCGGTTTCCTGTTCCGCCGGCCGGTGGAACCCGCACGTTGAGCCGATCGTGGAGACCGATCGTATCCACGGCCCGTTTCGACTTGTAGCATCGGGAACCGACCGGGACGGACCCGGCGACCGTCCCCCGGAGGAAACCCATGCTGCTCGCCGAAGTCGGACTCGGATCCCTGCTGTGGACCGTGCTGAGCGTGTTCTTCATGCTCATGTACCTGATGATGCTGTTCAGCGTCATCGTGGACCTGTTCCGCAACCACGAGATGAGCGGCGTGTCCAAGGCGATCTGGGTGCTGTTCCTGTTGATTCTGCCGCTGCTGAGCCTGGTCACCTACCTGATCGTCCACGGCCGGGGCATGGCGGAACGGTCGATGCGCCAGCAGGTCGCCGCCGAAGCCGACGTGCGCGACTACATCCGCCAGACCGCGGGCACCTCGCCGGCGAACGACATCGCCCGGGCCAAGGAACTGTTGGACTCCGGCGCGATCACCCAGGCCGAGTTCGAGGCGCTGAAAGCCAAAGCGCTCGCCTGAGCCGGACCGGGGTCACCACGCCCCGCGGTGTTCGGGGATGCGGGTGACCGCCGGAAGACCGACCACCAGGACCACACCGGCGAAGATCGCGTAGACCCACGCCTGGGCGATGACGCCGTTCTCGAACGCGCTGATCATCGCCGTGGCGATCGAGATCGCGGCGATCGAACCGACCTGGATCCCGGTGGACCGCAACGCCGCGATCGGCGCGGCCGCTTCGGGCACGAGCTGCAGGCCGGCGTTGCGGCTGGCCGGGCTCGCCATGCCGGTGCCCACCCCGACCAGCGCGGTGGACAACGCCAACCACGCGAACGCACCGGTTCCCCCGGGCGGGGGCACCGCCAGACCGACCATACCGACGGTCACGAACACCGCTGCGGCGTACAACGGCAGGCGGTAACCGGTGCGTCGCAGCACCAACGCGCCCACCGTGGACAGCACGATCGCGGCCGCCCCCTCGGCGGCGAGCACCACCCCCGAGGCGAACGTGTCGATGCCGTAGCGGTTCGTGGCGTACAGCGGCACCAACGCGACCAGACCGATCGCCGCACCGGTGTAGAGCACGTTGACGATGTTGACCGCGGCGAAACCCCGCCCGTACAGCAGCCGGGGTGCGATGACCGGTTCGGCGACCCGGCCGATGTGCCGGACGAACGCGGTGAGCAGCACCACCCCGACGACCGCGCCGGCCACCGAGATCGGGACCCATCCGGCGGGCCGGTCACCCAGCAGGCTGAGCGCCAGCATCACCCCGAACAACCCGACCCCGGCCAGGGTGACCCCGCGCAGGTCGAGGTCCTCACGTTCGGCCGTGTCGGCGGCGACGACCCCGACGTCGGAGGGCACGTACCGCAGGCACAACGGGATCAGCACCAGGCCGATCGGCACGTTGAACAGGAACACACCCCGCCATGACCACGACGACACGATGAACCCGCCGACCAACGGGCCGACCATCGCGCCGCTGGTGAACAGGGTGCCGAACAGCCCGACGGCCTTGTCGCGTGCGGAACCGAAGTGTTCGACGACCAGGCGGGTCGCCGACGGGGTGAACCCGGCGCCGCCGACGGCCTGGACGAAACGCAACGCGATCAGCAGGTACACGTCACCCACCAACCCGCAGGCCAGTGACGCCGCGGTGAACACCACCAGTGAGAACAGGAACACCCGGCGGGGTCCGAACCGTTGGGTGAGTTTGCCGGCCAGCGACAGCATCATGACCATGCCGAGGCTGTAGACGGTCATCGTCCAACCGACCCAGGTGACGGTCGTGTCCAGGCCGTGCTGCATCGAGTCGAGCGCGGTGGCGACGATCGTCTGGTCGAGCGTGCTCATGAACAACGGGATCGCCACGACCGCGAACATCGCCGCCTGGGCCCGGCTGACCCCGTCGGAGGCCACCGGTGCCGGGCCGTCGGTGTCGGGGCCGACCCCGGCACCCCCGGACGCGGGGGTGGGAGCGGTGGATTCGACGGTCACTCCACCGAGGCTAGGAGTCGGCCGGGCCGATCACCCCGTGCGTCGTCGTCGGAACCGTACGCGGTGCCGACGTGTCCGGAGGGGCAGTCGGAGCGTTCCCGGACCCCGGATCAGGCCGACGTGACCGATTCCAGCCCGGCGAGTTCCCATGCGTCGTGGCCACCGATCAGATCGGCGACGCGTGCGAATCCGGCAGCGCGCATCGCGGATGCCGCGATCGACGACCGGTAGCCGCCGGCGCAGTACACGACGGTCGTGGCGTCCCGGTCGAAGCTGTCGAGTTCGTCCAACAGTCGGGGCAGCGGAACCGGGCGGGCGCCGGGGATCGCGCCGGTGGCGGCGACCTCGCCGGGACCGCGCACGTCGATGATCTGCAACGTCTCGTCGTCGGCGAGCCACGCGGCGACCTCGGTGGCCACCAGCCGCCGGGCGGGCCGCGACAGGTCGGGTCGATCCACCAGCGCCGACTCGATGTCGTCGACGATGCCGACGACATCGTCGAAACCGATGCGGGCCAGCCGGGTGCGGGCCTCGGCGGACCGTCCGGGTGCACCGACCAGCACGACGGGTTGACCGGGCCGGATCACGTTGCCGGCGTATTCGGCGTAGCGACCTTCCAGTGACACGTTGATCGAACCGACCAGGTGCCCGGAGGCGAACGATTCCGGGGACCGGGTGTCGACCACCACGGCACCGTCGGCGGCCCGCTGCAGTGCGTCGTCCACACCCAGTCGTGGGGTGTCGTCGGCGGCGGTGTAGCGGTCCCGTTCGCGCCGGTTGGTGGTGGCGGCGAAGGGGAAGTAGAGCGGGGCGACGGTCTGGCCGGCGGTGACCAGGTCGACGAAGGTGTCGGCGTCCATGTCGGCCAACGCGTAGTTGGTGGCCCGCTGTTCACCGATCGTGGACGACGCCGCGGTCGACAGGTGTTTGCCGCAGGCGGAACCGGCGCCGTGGGACGGGTACACGGCCGTGGCGTCGGGCAACGCCATGAGCTTGTCGCGCAGCGAGCTGTACAACATGCGGGCGAGTTCGTCGGCACCGAACCCGATCGAACCGAGCAGGTCGGGTCGGCCGACGTCGCCGATGAAGAGCGCGTCGCCGGTCAGCACGCCCCAGGGTTCGTCACCGGGGCGTCGCCGGACGACCAACGAGATCGATTCGGGTGTGTGGCCGGGTGTGTGCAGCACCTGCAGCGACACGTCACCCAGTTCGAGGACCTGCCCGTCGGCGAGGTGCTCGATCGGGTAGTCGGTCTGTGCGCCGGGCCCGTAGGAGATCACCGCGCCGGTGGCGTCGGCCAACTCGAGGTGGCCGGAGACGAAGTCGGCGTGGAAGTGGGTTTCGACGACCCGTTCGATCACCAGGCCGTTGGCTTCGGCATCGGCGAGGTACTCGTCGATGTCACGTTGGGGGTCGACGACCACGGCCCGACCGGTGCCGGTGTCGCCGATCATGTAGCTGTACAGCGACAGGCACGCCAGGTCGTACTGGCGGAAGAACAACACGGTCGGCTCAGCGTCTTCCGAGGATCCGGGCGAAGAAGCCGCCCGATCCGGGCGTTTCGGCGTGGCCGTCGCACCACCGATCGGCGGGAACCGAGGCGCGCACCTGGTCCACGTGGGCGCCACAGCCCGCCCAGGTCGTCTTTCCGCACTGTCGGCATTTCACGGGTCTGCACATGGTCGGGGCCTCCGGTTCGTGACGGTTCGGTCGTGGCGGGCGACCGTCGCGGTTTCGACGATCGTCGGTCCCCACTGGAAGGGGGTGGGATGTGGTCCCGTCCGGACGGCGTGCCCCCCGGACGGCGTGCCCCCGGACGGCGTGTCGGTCAGGACAGCGACAGGAACAGTTTCTCGAGTTCCTCGGTGGTGATGCCCTCGTCGTGGTTCATGCCGTCGGGGTCGGCGACGCAACCCTTCATCGCCGAGGAGATGATCTTGAAACCCGCGCGGTCCAACGCGGACGACAACGCGGCGAGCTGGGTGATCACGTCGCGGCAGGACCGGTCGTCTTCGATCGCGCCGATCACGGCGTCGAGCTGACCCCGGGCACGGCGCAGACGGTTGAGCACCAGACGCCGTTCGGTGTCCCGGTCGTGCGTGGCGTCCGGTTTCTCAGGCGTCGTCACCGGCGTCGTCCCCGTGTTCGGCCTGGTGTTCGGCGATCTTGGCGCGGACGTCGTCCATGTCGAGGTCCTTCACCGCGCCGATGACCTCCTCCAGGGTCTGTGCCGGCAGGGCGCCGGGCTGGGAGAACACCAGGATGCCTTCACGGAAGGCCATGAGCGTGGGGATCGACTGGATCCCGAACTCGGCGGCGAGGCGCTGTTCGGCTTCGGTGTCGATCTTGCCGAACACGACGTCGTCGTGGGTTTCCGAGGCGGCTTCGAACACGGGTGCGAAGGCGCGGCACGGGCCGCACCATGACGCCCAGAAGTCGAACAGGACGATATCGTTGTCGGTGACGGTGGTTTCGAATGTGTCGTGGGTGATGGTCTGGGTGGCCATGCGCCCACTATACCCCGAGGGGTATCAATCGCAACCCGGGCCGATGGATCGTCGGTCACCCCCACCCGGAGGTCCCGTCCGATGCACCCAACCGCCGACACACCGGGCCCGTGGGGGTTCCGTGACGCCACGGCCGCCGACCGGGAGTTCCTGACGGCGATGCTGTCGGAGGCCGCGAACTGGCGGCCGGGACCGGCCGTGGTCGGACCCGACGCGCTGAGGACCGACCCGCACCTGCGCGCGTACCTGGAGGGTTGGCCGCGGGCCGACGATCTGGGTGTGATCGCGTTCGACCCCCGCGACGGTCGGCCCGTGGGGGCCGCGTGGTGTCGACCGGGCACGGCCGACGCCCACGGGTACGGTCACGTCGCCGACGACGTCCCCGAGGTGTCGATCGCGGTGGTCCCCGACCGACGTGGCCGGGGGATCGGCGCGGCTCTGCTGGGGCGGTTGATCCACCGCGCGACCACCCACGATGTCCGTGCCTTGAGCCTGTCGGTCGAACACGACAACCCGGCCGGCCGGTTGTATCGGCGGTTCGGTTTCGCCGTCATCGACGACACCGATGGTGCCGCGACGATGCTCCTCGACCTCGACCGGACACGATGATCCGGGTCGTCCGCGGGCGGATGGTCACCCGCCCGACGCGCCCGGCGACCTGCGAGAGGACCCGATCGGTCACCCGGCCACCGGCGACTCGGGAATCGGTTCAGCCGTCCGGTACGACCGCGGCTTCGATGCACGCCGCGATCGCGACGATGCGCTCCTCGGCGCCGGGCGGGCCGACCAGTTGCAGCGACGCCGGGTACGGCGCACCGGTGACCGTCGGCGGCCCGGCCAGGGTCGGGACCGGGACGACGATCGCACAGAACCCCGCGTAGGACACCGCGACGGCGGCGACGTTCGACGCCGGGTCCAGGTCGCGTCGCAACGGCGGGAAGATCGGCAGTCCGGGCAGCACCAGCGCGTCGTGTCCGTCGATCGCCGCGACCAGTTCGTCGCGCCACGCGGCGCGTCGTTCACGTACCGCGGAGATCCGTTCGGGCGTCAACCGGGTGGCGCGGGCGAAACGGGCGCGCACATCGGGCGCGAGCCGACGGGCATGGTGTTCGACCAGGTCGCGGTTCACCTCGAGCGACTCGGCGTACATCAGATCCAGGCCGTTCTGGTGGGCTTCGGCCCACCCGGGGATCGGGACCGGTTCGGCACCGATGCCGGCCACCTGCAGCGCGGCGTCGATGGCGGCGTCGATCCGCGGGTCGGTGTCCAGGGCGGTGAACCGGCCGAGGCCGACCCGGTCGGCGGTGATGTCGTCGGGGGTGAATCCGTCGTCGAGCATGGCCATCGCGGCCGCGACACCGGCGACGTCGGGGGCCAACGGCCCGATCGTGTCCATCGACGGCGCGCACGGCCGGGTGCCTTCGACGGGGATCCGGTCCTGTGTGGTCTTGAGCCCCACGACGCCACAGCAGGCCGCGGGGTTGCGGATCGATCCGGCGGTGTCGGTTCCGAGCGCGAGGTCGGCCTGCCCGGTGGCGACCGCGACCGCGGATCCCGACGACGACCCGCCGGGGATGCGCCGCGGATCGAGCGGGTTGCGGGGCGTGCCGAAGTGCGGGTTGATGCCCGTCGCGCCCGAGCACAGCTCGTGCAGGTTGGTCTTACCGACGATGCGTACCCCGCCCGCGCGGAACCCGGCCAGGCACGCGGCGTCGGCCGTGGCCGGTTCAGCCGACGCGGCGACCACCGCGCTGCCCGCGGTCGTGGGCAGCCCGGCGATGTCGATGCAGTCCTTCACCGCCAGGGTCGGCCCGGTTCCGCCGCCCGGGTCGACCCGGGTGATGAACACGTGGTCGTCGTCCCGGCCCGCCGGGACGGCCCCGGTCACAACTCGATCAGTTCGAACGCGACCGCGTGTTCCACACCGAGGCGGGGGCCGTCGGCTTCGGCCATGCCCGTCAGGAACATGTCCGCCGGCGGCCACGAGTCGCCCAGGCCCGCCATGTACTGCTCGTGCGCCTCGAGTGATTCGATGCCCTTGTGGAGCCAGCCGGTGATGTCCACGCCGTGGGTCGCGTACGGCGACCCGGCCAACGCGACACGGGCGGCTCCGCTCCAGGGTTCGTGGCCCTCGTCGAGCAGTTCGGTGAAGATCCACCGGTTCGCGGCGTCGCGTGCCGCGTCGAGCACCGCCAGGCCGACCGCACGGTGGTCGGCCATGTTGAAACCGCGTCGGGACCCGTCGGGGTTGCCCCAGAACGGTTCGCGGTTGCCGGTGACGATCAACTCGGGCCGGTGGCGGCGGATCACCCGGGCCAGGTCGCGGCGCAGATCCAGCCCGTATTCGATGATGCCGTCGGTGTAGCCGAGGAACTCGACGACCGACACGCCGACGACCGCGGCGCTGGCCCGTTCCTCGGCTTCACGGATCGGACCGCACTCGGACGGGTCGAGCCCGTCGATGCCCGCCTCGCCGGAGGTGAGCAGCACGTAGCGGACGTCCTTGCCCGCCGCGGTCCATTTCGCGATCGCCGATGCCGCCCCGAACTCGAGGTCGTCGGGGTGGGCGACGATGCACAACACCGATGTGAAGTCGTCGGGGAAGGAGGCGAGTTCGGCCATGGGAAACTCCCGGGGATCGTCGAGTGGGGCCGTGACCGGTGTGACGGGCACGGTTCGACCGTTCACGGTAGTGACCATCCGACGGGTTGCGGTGGCGCCGGTCGTTCGCCCGATGGTCCCCGCAGGGCGTCGGGCGGTACCGTCCCGGGGACGGTAGGGTGCGCCGATCGTCCCCGGCTGCGAGGAGCAACCCGATGGAACCGGTCGTCATCGCAGCCGGCCCGACCCGGTACGGGTTCGTGTTCCGCTCCGACCACCCGTTGCGTCAGACCGGGTTCGACCCGGACGTGGACGACGGCCCTTTGGCGTTCCCGCCGGACCTGTACCCCTTGGCGTACCCGACCTACGGTGAGGACCCGTTCACCGCACCCGCGTTGCGGATCAGCGACGACTCCGGTGGGTCGTCGACCCGGCTGGTGTGCACGGCACACCGCGTGGGGACCCACGACGACGGCGAGGACCACACGTTCGAACTGGTCGACCCCGTCCGCCCCGTCGAGGTGCGTCTGCGTTTGCGCACCTGGTCGGCCGAGGGGATCATCGAACAGTGGACCGAGGTCACCAACACCCGGCCGGCGCCGGTCACCCTGCACGAAGTCGCGGCGGCCGCGCCGGTCCTGGTCGGCACCGACCCGCGTCTGGACCACTTCACCGGTGACTGGGGTGCCGAGTTCACCCCGGTGCACGACCGGTTGACCGCGGGCACCAAGACCCTCGAGGCCCGGGCGACGACCCGGCCGGCGCACGAGGTCCCACCGTACGTGCGGTTCTCGCCCGACGGCCCGGCCGGTGAGACGGCCGGCCACACCCTGGCTGCGGCCCTGGCGTGGGGTGGGAACATCCGCATGTCCTTCGAAGTGGCCCGGCACGGACGCATCGGCACCTTCTTCGGACATCTGCCCACCGGCGCGGAGTACGTGCTCGACCCGGGCGGCACGTTCGTCACGCCCCGGGTCGTCTGGGCGTGGTCGGACGCCGGCACCCGACCGTTGACCCAACGGCTGCACCGGTGGATCCGTACCCACGCGCTGCGCGACGGCGACCGTGAGCGGGCGATCGTCGTGAACAACTGGGAGGCGACCGGGTTCGATTTCGACGCCGCCCGTCTCGGCCGGTTCGCCCGGGAGGCCGCGGACGTCGGCGGCGAGGTGTTCCTGTTGGACGACGGCTGGTTCGGCGACGCGTTCCCCCGCGACGACGACACCGCCGGGTTGGGTGACTGGCGGGCGAACCCCACGAAACTGCCCGACGGGCTCGCCGGGGTGGGACGCGACGCCCGGGCCGCCGGGGTGCGTTTCGGGGTGTGGGTCGAACCGGAGATGGTCAACCCCGACTCGGTGCTGTACCGGGACCACCCCGACTGGGTGGTCGCCGAACCCGGTCGGCAGCGCCGCACCGAACGGCACCAGTTGCAGCTCGACCTGTGCCGCCCCGAGGTCGCCGACCACGTGGTCGCGGTCCTGGACCACGTCCTCGACGACGCCAACGGTGCCGACTACGTCAAATGGGACGCGAACCGGATGGTCACCGAACCCGGCTCCACCGCGTTGCCACCGGACCGGCAATCCAACTGGCCGGTCGACGTGGTGCGTGCGACGTGGGCGGCGATGGACCGGGTCGTGGCCGCCCATCCCGATACCGGGATGCTGCTGTGCGCGTCGGGTGGTGGCCGCATCGACCTGGGCACCCTGGCACGGTTCCACGAGGTGTGGCTGTCCGACGACACCGACCCGGTGGACCGGGTGCGCATGCAGTGGCACGCCTCGGAATTCCTGCCCGTTGCGGCCCTCGCGGCGCACGTCACCCGGTGGGGACAACGGCCGGTCGGGTTCGCGTGTGCCGTCGCGATGGGTGCCCGTTTCGGTTTCGACGTGAACCGCGACGACCTCGACGACGCCGAGTGGGCGACGTGTCGGCGCGCGTCGGCGCACTACCGGCGGCTGCGCCCGACGATCCAGCACGGCGACCTGGTCCGCCTCGTCTCGCCGGAACGGTCACCGGCCGCCGCGTTCGCGTTCGTGCGCGCGGACCGGTCCGAGGCGGTCGTGTTCGCGTACCGACTCCCCGTTCGGGACGGCGACGACCCGACCGGGCCGGTCGTCGTGCCCGTGGAGGGTCTCGACCCGACACGGACCTACCGGGTGACCCCGGTCGAACTGGGAACCGACGAGCCGCAGGCGGCGGCCCCGGTGCAGGCCGCCGCGCTCGCCGCCGACGGGCTGGACTGGCCGGATCGGGGTCCCTGCACGGCGTCGATCTGGCACCTGACGGGTTGATCCGGCCGCCCGCGGGCAGCGCCCCGCCGCCGGCCGCCCGGGCCGCCCGGCCCGGTCAGTCCGCCGTCGCGTCGAGGTCCGTGGCCAGCCGTGGCGCGTCGCGCCAGAGACGTTCCAGGTCGTAGAACGCGCGGGTGTCGGTGTCGAAGACGTGCACGACGAAATCGCCGTAGTCCATCAGCACCCATTCGAGGGTGTCGCGTCCCTCGACCCGCAGCGGACGCGGACCGCCGGCTTCGGCGAGCACCCGTTCGACCTCGTCGGTGACCGCCCGCACCAGACGGGGGTTGCCCGCGGAGGTCACCACGAACCAGCCGGTGACCACCAGCAGTTCGGACACGTCCATCACGACGGTGTCGTCGTCGGTCTTGGCGGCCGCGGCCCGTGCCGCGGCCAACACCCAGGTCGTGTCGTCTTCCATCGGTTCCTCGTCGGTCATGGGGTGGTCACGTCCTGCGCGGTCAACGGATCGGGCGGGTCGTCGAGCAGGTCGGCGCCCATCACGATCCGGATGTCCACACCCGAGTCGGGATTCTCGGCGGCCTCGACCCGGCCCACGCCCAGCTCGGTCGCCATGCGTTCCGCGGCGGCGCGGTGCTCCGACCCGCTGTAGGTCAGGACGGTCTCGGCGTGGTCGAAGCTGCGGGCGTTGCCGGTGGTCGTGATCTGCGCGCCGGCGTAGGTGAGTCGTTGGATCACCGACGCCGGGGTCGGGTCCGGTCCGGTCCCGTTCATCAACGCGACCGCGGACCGGTCACCGTCACGGGCACCGACCGGGAACGGTACGGCGTTGGCGATCAACAGGTCCGCGGGGCCCCGGTCGACCTCGTAGGTGACCGGCACATCCGAACCGTCGGGGTCCGAACCGTCGGGGTCGGTTTCGACCGGCACGACCGGGAAGGTCGCGGTCTGCACCTCACCTTCGGCGAGGCCACCCAGGAACCGGCCGAGCCCGACGGTCTTCTCACCGGGAACCGCCCCGGGATCGTCGGTGTCGGCGATCGCGGTCACCCACGCCGACCACACCAGACCCTGGCGGGTCAGCGCGCCGCTGGTCGTGTCGCCCGCGTCGGTGGCCGACAGGTAGGCCGGGACCTGTTCGGCGGACAACTCGAGCGGTCCGGAGTCGAAGACGACCCCGTCGGTCGTGGTCACCGCTTCGGGGTTCTCGATGCGCAGCGGCTCGACCGATTCGACCGACCGGACCAGTTCGCTGTCGGTCAGCCGCAACGCTTCGGTGAAGCCCAGCCCGAGGGTCTGTCCGATGAAACGCGCCGCGGTCTCGGGACGGTTGATCTCGATCGTCTGGCTGAACCGTTCGATCCCGTAGTGGGGATCGTCGAGTTCCATCTCGACCGGTGCGGTGATGACGACGCCTCCGTCCTGGTCGGGTCCCGACAACGACAGGATCGTCAGGTCCTCGGCGACACCGTCGTCGGTGGTCCGCATGATCAACGCGACCGGGGTGGGTTCGACCAGTGCGAGGTAGCCGGGCGAATCGGGGTCGGCCCGGCCACTGAGCACTTCACCGGTGGTGCTGTCGCTGGTCAGCCGGTAGCCGACGTAACCCAGGACGGGCACGGCCAGCACCAGGATCGCCATGATCACGTGCAGCGGCCACAACCGGCGGCGGGCGCGGCTCCCGGTGTCGGTCGCGCCGTCGCCGTCCGGCTCGGGCGTGCCGTCGCCCCCGGCGGCCGCCGTGCCGACATCGTGGGGGTCCCCGGCGGTGTCCGCACGGACCTTCCGGCCGGCCTCGGCGACGACGTCGGGGCCGGTTGCGTCGACGACCCGGACCCGGTCGGCCACGGGTTCCCCGGCGGCGCCGACCACCTCGGTGGCGGTCGCCGCCGCCCCGGTGTCGGTCGCGCCGTCGCCGCCGGCCACGGGTTCGTCGGCCGGCCGCGTCCCGTCCGCGGCTGGTGTGTCGACTTCACGGGCGACGCGTTGCGCGGCAGCCAGCGCTTCGGCGAGTCGGACGACGGCTCCCCGGTTGTCCGGTTCTTCCGACGGGGTCTGCTGGTCGTCGCTCATGGGTCCCCGTCACGATAGAGCCCGTGGGAGACCACGATCTCGGCGACCGCCGCGGGGCAGAGCACGTCGGTGCGCCGACCGGCCGCGAACCGGCGTCGCAGCTCGGTGCTGGAGACCTCCAGCCGGGGCACGCGGACCCGCTCGGTCCCCTCGGGGAGCCGTGCGTCGGGCACGGCGAGGTCACCGACCCGTTCGTAGGCGACGACGGTCGCCAGGTCGTCCACCAGTTCGGCACGGTCCCAGGTGGGGATCAACTCCGCGGCGTCGGCACCCAGGACCACGAACAGCTCGGCTCCGGGGTGTGTGCGTCGCAACTCGGCCAGGGTGTCCACGGTGTAGGAGTCCCCGCCCCGACGCATCTCCATGTCGCACGCCTCCAGGCCGGCCAGGCCCGCCACGGCGGCCTGCACCATCGCGAACCGGACCGGTGCGGGTGTGATGGGGCGGGTGCCGACCTTCTGCCACGGCCGGTTCGCGACCATGAACAGCACACGGTCGAGTCCGAGTGCCTCGGCGACCTCGACCGCGGCCGACAGGTGTCCGATGTGGGGCGGGTCGAACGTGCCGCCGAACACACCGATGCGTTCCGCGTCGGGCTCGCCGTGGGGGTCGCGTGCCGTGGTCGGATTCCGGTACGCCAAATGACCGGCTATTCGGTGCGGTAGATACCGGTGGCGGTGCCGGTGTCGGAGTACTTCCAGTTCTCCTGCTTCATGCGCCAGTGCTCGTCGAGGATCGCCTCGCCGTCGACGATGTCGTTCAGCTTGGGCGGCATGATGTCGCGCACGTTGACGGGTTTGCCGTCGACGGCGTCGAGGAAGTCCTGGGGGAACGTGCGCAGCAGGCTCGCCACGACGATCTGGTCCTGTTCGGGCAGGAAGCAACGGTTCGCGTCGGTGAGTTTCATGATGCGGGCACCGATGTCGGAGATGTCCCGGAACTCGCCGTCGCCGTCCATGATCTTCTTGAGGATCGCGGTGACCCCCATGGTGCCGACCTTGCAGCCGTTGCACTGTCCGCACGATTCGACCGACAGCCATTTGGAGCACGTGTAGCCGATCTCGACGGCGTCGGTGGTGTCGTCGTAGACGATGAACCCGCACGAACCGATCCCGGAACCCCGGGCCCGGAACGCGTCGAAACACAACGGCACGTCGAGGAAGTCCTCGGTCATGATCGGGTTCGAGATCCCCGACAGGATCCCCTTGATCCGACGACCCTCGGGCATACCGCCGCCGATGCGGTCGATGATCTCACCCAACGGGGTCCCCATCTCGACCTCTTCGACACCGGCCCGATTCGTGTCACCCACGATGGTGACCACACCGTGGCCGGGGGTGGCCTCGGTGCCCATCGAACGGAACCAGTCCGCGCCGCGGGCCAGGATGTGCGCCGCGGTCGACAACGACTCGACGTTGTTGACCAACGTGGGGGCCGGGTCGTTGAGCATGGGGTCGCCGGTGGCCTTGGGCATCGCCGACCAGTCGATGTTCGGAACCGAGGCGAACACACCCTGGATGTAGGGCGGGAACAACCGCGGCGTGGCGGGTTCACCCTGGATCGCCTGCAGCAGCGCGGTCTCCTCACCGAACAGGTAGGCGTCGGGGCCGGGCACGATCGTGATCGGGAACCCGGCGGTCAACCCGGCGGCTTCCATCTCGGCCAGCGCACGGGTCAGGTTCTCGTGTTCCCGTGTGTACTTCGCCTTTATTCCGATGAAGGCAGAATGCGCACCGATGGCAAACGTGGCGATGGCGATTCCCTCGATGAGCTGGAACGCGTTCCGGCGCAACATGGCGCGGTCCTTGAACGTGCCCGGTTCACCTTCGGAGGAGTTGCAGACCACGAAGCAGGTCCCACCCGCTGCGGTCTCACGCAACGAACGCCATTTGATCCCGACGGGGAAACCCGCACCACCACGACCTCGCAGACCCGATGCCAGGATCTCGTCGATCGTCGCTTTCGGACCGATTTCCAGCGCCCGCGCCAGGCCCTGGCCTCCTCCGATCGCGGTGTACTCGGTGACCGAGGTCACCGGCTCTTCGGGAAGCAGATAGGGCTCGAACACGGTTGCACCATAGCGACTGACGAAAACGTTGGAAACATT
>CAZVFF010000023.1:0-16002 GCA_964626395.1 uncultured Iamiaceae bacterium
CGCGCCGGTCGACCAGCGCGGCTGGGTCACGGTGCGCCGGCGGGAGCGCGAGGCCGACCATACCGACCGCGATGAACACCCCCGAGCCGTAGAGCGGCAGGTGGAACCCGGTCTTGCGCAGACGTTCCGTGACCACGAACGACACGACCAACGACGCCGCGCCTTCAGCAGCCAGCAGCAGCCCCGAGGAGAACAGGTCGAACCGGTAGCGTGTCGCCGCGTACAACGGAACCAGCGTCATCAACCCCATCGCGCAGCCCGAGTACAGGATGTTCACCGTGTTGACCGCTGCGAATCCCTTCCCGGTGATCAACCGGGGTTCGATCAGCGGCTCGGACACCCGGTGGATGTGGCGGGCGAACACCACCAGGCCCGCCACGGACACGACCGCACACACGCCGATCAGCACCGCCCACTTCGACGCAGAATCACCGACGAGGCTGAGCGCGACCATCCCGGCGGCGAGACCCACGCCGACGTAACCGGCGCCGGACAGGTCCAGACCGGCGAGGCGGCCGCCGGAGGTGGCGGGTCGGTCGCCGTCGCCGGGCACGAACCGGGCCGCGAGCACGACGAGGGCCACCCCGATCGGTGCGGTCGCGAAGAACACCCACCGCCACGACCAGTGCGCGACGATCGCCCCGCCCACGACCGGGCCGAACACGGCGCCGCTCATGTACAGGGTGCCGAACATGCCCGCGACCTTGTCGCGTCCCGGACCGTAGTGGTCGACGATGATCCGGGTCGCGGCCGGGGTGATGCCGGCGGCCCCCAGTCCCTGGACGACGCGCAGCGCGATCAGCACGTGGATGGTGGGCGCGAACCCGCACAGGAAAGAGGCGGCCACGAAGACCGAGATCGCGGTGAGGAACACCCGGCGTGACCCGAACCGGTCGGTGAGCTGGCCCGCCAACGACAACAGCAGCACCTGACCCAGGCTGAAGCCCGTGATCGTCCAGCCCGCCCAGGCGACCGACGTTCCCAGTTCGTGACGGATCGACTCCAACGCGGTGGCGACGATCGTCATCGCGACCGCGGACAGGAACAACGCGAGGGTCACCGTGGCGACCAGCCCGGCGCGTTGCTGCTGCGACAGGGCCGGGGCCGGTTCGGTCGATGCGTCGGTCACGGCGGCGAAGCTAGTGGCGGGGCGGGCGACCCAGCAGATGACGCAGGGTGGGTTCCAGGTCGGGGCTGCGGAACACGTGGTCCGCGTCGGTCAGCCGGTCGGGGCGGACCCGTTGGTTCGCGAGCGCGAATTCGGTGGCACCTTCCCGGCCGAGCACGAGGGCGGGTGCGAACGCCGGGACGGGGATGACCGCCGGACGGCGCAGTACCCCGGCGAGCGTGCGGGTGAACTCGGCGTTGCGCACCGGGTTCGGCGCGACGGCGTTCACCGGACCGGCCAGGGCGTCGTCGACGACGGACCGGGCGTAGACGTCGCACAGGTCGTCGATGCCGATCCAGGAGAACCACTGCCGCCCCGAACCGAGCCGTCCACCCAGCCCGGCCCGGAACAGGGGAAGGAGCAGTCCGAGCATGCCGCCGCGTGGGTCGACCACGATGCCGGTGCGGATCTGCACGGTGCGGATCCCGGCGTCGGCGGCCGGGGCGGTGGCGGTTTCCCAGTCGGCGACCACATCGGCGAGGAACCCGGTGCCCCGACCGGCGTCCTCGTCCAGTTCGGTCTCACCGCGGTCGGCGCCGTAGTACCCGATCGCCGAAGCCGACACGAACACGCCGGGCCCGTTGCGGGCCGCTGTGGCCGCCTGGGCCAGCCTGCGGGTGGGTTCGACACGGCTGTCGCGCACCTTGGCCTTGTGGCGTTCCGTGAACCGACCGGCGATCGGTGCACCGGCCAGATGCACCACGGCGTCGACGTCGTCGAGCAACCCGGGTGCGGGGTCGGTGGGGTTCCAAGTGCGCTCGTCGGCTCCGTCGGTGGCGTGGCGCACCAGTCGGATCACCCGGTGACCCGACGTTCCCAACAGGGCGCACAGCGCCCGGCCGACCAGGCCGCTCGACCCGGTGACCGCCACCGTGCGGGGTCCCGGGTCGATCGCTCGCAGCCGTGCCAGGGCCGCCAGGTCGTCGGCCAACTGGCGCCGGCGGTACGCGAACACCCGTGTCAGCAGACGGTCGGGGACGTTCGTGTCGACGGTGTCGACGACCCGTGTGGTGTGGGCGTCGACGGCATCGAAGTCGTGGGTGTGGCGCCAGTGGACGACCCGTGGCGCGGGTCGGCTGACCAGTTCGTCGACGAAACGGCGACCATCGACGTAGCCGGCGGCGTCGTGCGCGGCCACCCACCGCCACCCGGGCGGGAACCGCAGCACCGCACGCCCCGAGGCGAGGTCGTCGGCTTCGGCGAGCACCCGGACCCGTTGCCAGGGCGGCATCAGTCGGGTGGCCGCACCGGGTCGGGTGTGCCACGCGAAGACGTCGTCGATCGGTTCGGGCACGGTCGTCGACTTCGTGAAAGCCACGTCGCCATCCTGTCAGGGCGACCGGGGCGGTGGGGTCAGAGCCCGTCGAGGAACCCCACCAGCAGTTCGTTGACCCGCTCGGGTTGTTCCTCGCCGGGCCAGTGGCCGCAGCGTTCCAGGATGTGCGAGCCGCGAAGCCCCGGCATGGAGGCACCGAAGTTCTCGATGTCGGCGGCACCCCAGATGGTGGCGGCGTCGTGGTCGCCGCCGATGAACAGCGATGGGACCGTGACGGGCACACCGGCGAATGCGCGCAGGTCCTCGGCGTCGGCGTCCATGTTGCGGTAGCGGTTCAACGCGCCGGTGAACCCCGTCGCCCCGAACGCCGCGGCGTAGTGGTCCAACACGTCGTCGCCCAACCAGGCGGGCAGCGGGTCGGGTACGACGAACCGGTCGCGCATGCGACCGCCCGGTGGGACCGTCGCCGGGGTGCGCCCGTCTGGCGATGGCACCCGGTCGGCCGACGACGACACGTACAGCCCGGCCAACCAACCGCGCACGTCGGATTCGATCTCGGCTTCGGCCCGGCCGGGTTCCTGGAAGTACGAGATGTAGAACTCCTCGTCGCCGCCCATCGCCGCGAACCGTTCCGAGGGTCGCAACGAACCGCCCGGCATGCGGTGCGGCGTACTCATCGTGACCAACGCACCGAACACGTCGGGCCGCACCAGCGCCGAGTACGACGCGATCGCGGACCCCCAGTCGTGGCCGACGATGACCGCTTCGCGTTCACCCACCGCCTCCACGACGCCGACGTTGTCGCCGATGTGGGCGAGCATCCGATAGGCGTCCACGGCGTCGGGTCGCGCGGACCGGCCGTAGCCGCGTACGTCGATCGCGACGGCCCGGTAGCCGGCGTCGGCCAACACCGGCAGTTGGTGGCGCCACGAGAACCACGATTCGGGGAACCCGTGCACCAGCAGCACCAGTGGGCCGGTGCCGTGTTCGACCAGGTGGATGCGGACGCCGGCGGCGTCGACGATCCGGTGGATCATCCGGCGCGGAGCAGCACGCCGGGACGTTCCCCGGTGAACTCGTCGGCTTCGCGCACCACCACACCGGATTTCACGGTGGCGATGTACCCGGTCGATTCCTGGATCAGCCGGCGTGCCCCGGTGGGCAGGTCGTACACGATGCGGGGTGCGGCCATGCCGAGCGCGTCGAAGTCCAGCACGTTCAGGTCGGCGAGGTAGCCGGGCGCCACCACGCCCCGGTCGGTGAAGCCGTACAGGGCGGCGGTGCGGCTGGTCTGGATCGCCACGGCCTCGGCCAAGCCCAGGCGTGGCCCGCGGGTGCGGTCGCGGACCCAGTGGCTGAGCATGTAGGTGGGCAGGCTGGCGTCGCACAGGATCCCCGAATGGGCACCGCCGTCGCCGAGGCCCAGCACCGTGCCCGGCGTGGTGAGCATCTCGTGCAGGGCGTCGAAGTTGCCGTCGGCGTAGCCCAGGATCGGTTTGTAGAGCAGTTCGTGGCCGTCGTTGCGTAGCAGCAGGTCGTAGGTGACCTCCTCGGGGGTGCGGCCTTCGCGTGCGGCGATCGCGGCGACGCTGTCCGCCGGGTCGGGTTCGTAGTCGGGCGGGTCACCCAGGGTGAACAGCCGGTCCAGGCGGGACGTGACGAACCGGGCCAGGCCGGTGCGGCGGGGTTCTTCGGCCAGGATCGCGGCGCGCACCTCGGGGTCGCGCATCTTGGCGACCCGTTCGGCGAGCGGGAGTTTCGCGAGCGGCCGGTACGCCTTGTGGTAGCTGAAGGGGTGGACGGTGGATTCCAGTCCCAGCAGCACACTGGCGGGTCGCCCGGCCACCTGGGGGACCAGGTTGGCGCCCCGGGCGTTGGCGGCCTCGGCGGCCGCCAGGTAGGTGCGCCAGCCGTCGGGGTGGGTGTCGTCCTGGACGCACCCGAAGCTCACCGGGCAGTTCGCCTCCTTGGAGATCGTCTCCATCCAGGCGAACTCCTCGGGGGCGTCGTACAGGTCCGAGGCGACCTCGAACACGCCGTGGCCGGCGTCGGCGAGCGCGGAGCCGATCATGATCAGTTCACGGGCGCTGGCTTTCGTGCCGGCGGCCAGTTCGCCGTCGCGGGCCCGGTGCAACAGGGTGCGGGTCGTGGAGAACCCGACCGCACCGGCTTCGAGGCCTTCGCGCACGTGTTTGGCCATGAGCGCGACCTCCTCGTCGGAGGCCTCGTCGCGGTGCACGGCGGCTTCGTCGCCCATCACATAGGCCCGTACGGCTCCGTGCGGGATGAGCGCGGACACGTCCAGCACGCGGGGCATCGAGTCGAGCTCGTCGAGGTATTCGGGGAAGGTCTCCCAGTTCCAGGTGACCCCTTCGGACAGGGCGGTGCCGGGGATGTCCTCGACGCCTTCCATCAACTGGATGAGGAAATCCTTGCGGGAGCGGTCCACGGGCGCGAACCCCACCCCGCAGTTGCCCATGACCACGGTGGTCACCCCGTGCCACGACGACGGCGTGATCTCCGGGTCCCAGGTGGCCTGGCCGTCGTAGTGGGTGTGGACGTCGACCCACCCGGGGGTCACCAGGGCACCGTCGGCGTCGATCTCGCGGCGCCCCCGGGATTCGACCCGACCGACCATGGTGATCCGGTCGCCGTCCACCGCGACGTCGGCGGGTCGGGACGGTCCCCCTGAACCGTCCACGACCGTGCCGTTCCGGATCACCAGGTCGTGCATGTCGGGCCCCCTTGGCTGTGCGCCCGGCGAACCGGGCCGCGATTCATCTGATGACTTCGGCGAGTCTGGCATGCCTTGACCGGCGGGTCAAGGTGTTTCGGGGTGTGTCCTGTAGTACCCTCTCGGCCGACCACGGAAGTCTGAACCAGCGCTGGCGGGATCCACGCGGGGGATGCAGAGGAGGACGGATGTTCCGGAACAACGAGCCAAACCAGAATCTGCGGCGCGCGCCGATTGCGGTGCTGGTCGCCCTGTTCGTCGCGTCGATCGGTCTGGCGGCCTCCGCCGGCGCGCAGCCCTACACCGACGGGTCGATCACCTTCGACCCGGGCAGCCCCGACGTCGGCGGTTCCACCACGCTGGTCGCCGAGGGGTTCACCCCGGGCTGTGAGGCCACGATCACCGTGGACGGCGCCGACACCACGACCGGAACGGCCGACGCGAACGGCGACGTCACCGCGACCGTCGTCGTACCCGACGGCGCCGCACCCGGCGATGTCGTCAGCGTCACGGTCGTGTGCGGGGACGTGTCCGAGACCGGCGCGTTCACCGTCGCCGGCGGCACCGACGCCACGACGACCACCGTCACCGACGGCACCGTTCCGGGTTCCACCGTGACCCCCGGTTCTTCGGTCGCCCCGGGTGCGACCCCGGATGCCGGCGGACCCGGCGCCCCATCCACGGGCACCGGTTCGTCGGAGACCCTCGCCAAGACCGGTTCGAACACCGCCACCCTGGTGCTGGTCGGGCTCGGCCTGGCCGCCATGGGTGCCGCGATCGTGGTGGTGACCATGCGCCGTCGGCGTGCGGACACCAACGCCTGATCCGGGACCGGAAGCGGGAAGGTCCGTGACGGCCTCCCACCCCACCACCATCGGCCACGCCCGCCCGTTGCGGGTCCTCGGCGCCCGTTTCGCCGACGCCGACAGCGGACCGGGTCGGTTCCTGCGTTACGCGGGCGCCTCGATCGTGGCGTTCGTTCTCGCCCAGGTCGGGTTGGCGCTGGCCTACGGCGTGCTCGAGTGGAACGTCGCCGCCGCGGTGGTCTTCTCGTTGGCGGTGTCGGTCGGACCGGCCTACGTGTTGAACCGCCGCTGGGTGTGGCCCCGCCCCACCGACGGTGGCTCGCTCGCAGTCGAGGTCAACGGGTTCGTGGCGATCGCGTTGGTCGGCACGATCGTCACGATCGGGGTGGTCGCGCTGGCCGAAGCCGGCGCCCGCCGTCTGACCGGCTCGCACCTGACGCTCAGCGTCGTGGTGAACACCGCGTCGATCGTGGCGACCGGGTTCGTCTGGGTGTTGCGCTACGTGGTGCTCGACCGCTTCCTGTTCCGCGAACGCGCCACCCGGCCGACCGACCGAGTGGATTCCACGTCAGGGAGGACGTTCGAATGAAGCCCGTCGACACACTGCCCGTCGACACACCGGCCGCCGGCACCCGGCCCGTGGGGACTCGTCCGCACGCGGGCGACACGACCGCGGCTGCACCCGTACCGACCGACACCGTCGATGTGACCGTGGTGCTGCCGTGTCTGAACGAGGCCGAGTCGGTCGCGGAATGCGTGCACGAGGCCGCGGAAGCGATCGCAGCCGCGGGCTGGACCGGAGAGGTGGTCGTCGCCGACAACGGTTCCACCGACGGGTCCCGGGCCGCGGCGCGTGCTGCGGGTGCGCGGGTGGTCGACGAACCCGTCCGCGGCTACGGGGCCGCGCTGCGTCGTGGTTTCGCCGAAGCCCGCGGTGACGTGCTGGTGATGGCCGACGCGGATCTGACCTACCCGTTGAACGACCTGGCCCGCATCGTCGAACCGGTACGCGACGGCGAGGTCGACCTCATGGTCGGCAGCCGTCTGGACGCCGCGACGCGCCGTTCGATGCCGTTCCTGCACCGGTTCGTGGGCACCCCGATCCTGACCTGGATGGTGCGCGAGGGCACCGGTTCGACCGGCCTGACCGATTCCCAGTCGGGGTTCCGGGCGTTCCGTCGGGCCGACCTGGACACCCTGGGCATGCGCACGACCGGCATGGAACTGGCCTCGGAGATGCTGATCCGGGCCCAACAGCGCGGCATGCGGATCGACGAGATCCCGCTCGGCTACCGGGACCGGGTGGGCGATTCGAAGCTGTCCACCTGGCGGGACGGATGGCGCCACATCAAGTTGATCCTGCGGCTGTCGCCGCACCTGTTCCTGTACAAACCCGGCCTCGCGTCGTTCGTGCTGGGCCTGGTGACCTACCTGCTCGGATTCCTGCGTCCAGAGGGCACCGGCATCGGGTCGCTCACCTGGAACCCGGTGTACCTGGGCACGATCCTGGTGGTCCTCGGGTTGCTCGGCGCGCTCGCCGGCGCCCTGTTGGCCCGCAACGCCCCCAGTGCGAGCCTCGCCACCCGGCGACGATTCGCGTGGATCGACCGACCGGGCGTGACCCGCGTCGGGATCATCGCCGGGGTGGCCGCGGCCGTCGCGGGGCTGGTGCTGGAGGTCGTGTTGTTCTGGATGTGGCGGGCCGACAGTGCGGTGTCGGCCGCGATACGGTTGCACCTGGCCGCGTTGGCCCAGGGTCTGCTGCTGGCCGGCACGATCCTGGCGGTCGTGCTGGGGGTGTACCGGATCGTCGTCGACGAACACCGGGGCGGACCCGTGCCGATCGGTGTGGATCCCCCGCGGTGAGTCCGCTGCGGGTCCTCGCGTTCTGCGACTACTACGACCCCCGGGCGATCGGCGGGGCGGAACGGGTCGCGCGCGAGATCCACGAACGCCTGGCCGCGGACCACGACACCGCGGTGACCGTCGTGGGAGGGGTACCCGGACTGGCCACACCCCAGGTCGTGGATCCGTGGGGACCGGTCCGCACCCACCTGGTACGCGGGTACGACCTGAGCGGGCTGCTCGGCGCGCAGATGATGGTCGCCCCCGGGCTGCGGGGCGCGGCGCGGTTCGAACGGAACCGGGAACGCCCCCACGTGATCCACGTCAACGGGCTGCACTTCCATTCCTCCCAGGTCGGTGTGGCGGCCGCCCGCCGTGCCGGGATCCCCCTGGTGGTGACCGCCCACCTGGGCGCCGTCGACGCGATGCCGGGGCGGCTCCGCGCCGCACCCGTCGCATTCGACCGTTTCGCCGGCGGGCGTGTGGTGCGCGCCGCCGACCGGATCATCGCGGTGTCCCGTGCGGTGGCAGACCACGTGACCGCCCTGGGAGCAGACCCCTCGCTGGTCACCGTCGCCCACAACGGCGTCGACCACGACCGGTTCGATGCGTCACGGCACCAACCGGCAACCACCGAACTGCGGGTCGGGCTGATCGGCCGGTTGATCGCCAACAAGGGTCACGACCTGGCCATCGACGCGGTGGCCGGGGCACGCCGACGCGGCCACGACGTGACCCTCCGGGTGGTGGGTGACGGCCCCCTCGCCGGGGCGGCACGGGCCCGGGTCGACTCCGAGGGTCTGGGTGACGCGGTGACCTTCACCGGTCAGGTCGACGACGTGGCCGAACAGCTACGTTGCATCGACGTGCTCGTCCGTCCCTCCTACACCGAAGGACTCCCCCTGGCGGTGCTCGAGGCGCTCGCTTCGGGTGTGCCCTGTGTGGTGTCCGACGTGCCCGGCAACGTCGAAGCGGTCCGCGACGGCGTCGACGGGATCGTCGTCCCGATCGGCGACGCCGCCGCATTGGGGGACGCGCTCGTGGGTCTGGCGGCGGACCGGGAACGCGTCGCTGCGATGGCGACCGCCGCGGCTGCCGGCTCCACACGGTTCTCCTGGGACACCACGGCCCGGATCCACCACGACGTGCTCGCCGCCGCGGCCGGTACGAACACCGACACCGGAGCGCCACCATGACGCCCGGACCCCTGCGGGTGGTGGTGATCGGTGCGGGATGGGTGGCCGGTGACCGGCACCTGCCGGCGATCCTGGGCGACCCCGACGCCGAACTCGTCGGTATCGCAGACCGCAACGTCGACCGTGCCCGGGCGATGGCCGACACCGCGGCCGGCCGTGCCGGACGGCCGGTGCGGGCGACCGACGACGTCGACGCGTTGCTCGCCGAAGCCCCCGACGTGGTGCACATCACGACCTCGCCGTGGTCCCACGCCGACATCGCCATCCGCGCGTTCGCGCACGGTGCGCACGTGTTCACCGAGAAACCGATGGCGATGGACTCGGCCGAGGCGCGTGCCATGGTCGACGCCGCCGCCGCGGCCGACCGGTTGTTGTGTGTGTCGCACAACTTCCTGTTCTCCGACGCGATGACCCGCGCGCGGCGCATCCTGGACGGCACCCCGGTGGACTACGTCGCCGGTCTGCAGATGTCGGCGCCGACACGTCGTCTGCCCACCTGGTTCCGGGACCTGCCCGCCGGGCTGCTGTTCGACGAGATCCCCCACATGCTCTACACCCAGGCCGACCTGCTCGGCGGTGACCTGGAATTGGACCATGTCCGGGCCGAATTCGACGCCGACGGACATCCCCGGATCGTCGAGGTCCTGACCCGTGGTGCCACGGGCCGGGGTCAGGTGACGATGAACTTCGTCTCGCCGGTGTCCGAATGGCACGTGATGGCATCGGCGTCCACGGCCGTGGTGGGGCTCGATCTGTTCCGGGACATCACCGTGGACCTGGGACCGGACGGGGAACACGGGTCGATGGACATCGCCCGTTCGTCGTTCTCGGCGATCGCCGGGCACGTCGCCGGATTCGCCCGGGCCGGGACGCGGTGGGTCCGCAACCGGCAGTTCTGGGGTCACGACATGCTCATCGGCCGGTTCCACGACGCCGTCCGCCACGGAACCGCCCCTCCGGTGCCCGTCGACGACGCGCTCGGGGTCGTGGCGCTCACCGACGCGCTGCTCGCGGAACTCGAGGTGGCGGCACCGTCGACGTGACGGTCCGGCTCCCACCGCCGTCGGACCCGAACGACACCCGACGACGGTCCCGACGCGGCCGCCACGCACGGCGCGGACCGGTCCACGCCGCCGACGGTGTCGTCGCGGGCGTGCTCGCGGCCACCATCGTGTTCCACGTGGCGGTGCTCGTGGCCCGCGGATCACCGACCGGGGTCGATTTCGGCAACTGGTTGTTCTTCGGGCACCAGGCGCTCGGGAACCCGGTGGGCGCTGACACGCCCACCACCTATCCCCCGCTGATTCCGGTCGTGTCGGTGTGGGCGACCGCGCTGTTCGGCCCGTTGTGGGCGAACGCGACGGTGATGGCGACGGCCGGGGTGGCCCCGGCGGCGGGCCTGTACGCGGCGGCACGCCTGTGCGGGGTCCGCTGGTCGGCGTTGCCGGCGACCGTGCTGCTGGCGGTGACCGCATCGACGGGCGAGGCGATCGCCTGGGGCGGCGCGCCCCAGGCGGCCGGGTTGGGCTTCGCCGCGCTCGCGCTCGGGTTCACCGTCCGGTTGGCCCGGCGACGGAACCTGCGGGCCGCGGTCGGTCTGAGCGCCGCCGTCTTCGCGCTCGCGGTGACCTCGCACCTGGTGCTCGCCCAGTTCGTCGTGGCGTTCGTGGTGCTCGTCGTGTTGATCGCGCTGGTGGCACGCCCCGACGTGTCCGCTCCGGCATGGCGGGGCCGCGACGGTTGGATCGCGTGTGGAGCGGTGGTCGTCGGCCCACTGGCGGCACTGATCCCGTTGTACGTGCGCCTGGCGACCACGGCGGGCGGCGCGCTCGAGACGCAGGGCACCCCGCGGGGATGGCCCACGTTGCGGGTGTTCCTGGAGAACCTGTGGGCGGTGTATCGCGAAGCCCCGTGGATCTGGAAGTCGTTGGTGCTGCTGGCGGTGGTGAGCCCGTTGGTGACCTTCGGTCTGCGACGCCGTGAACCGTTGTGGCTGATCACCACCGCGACGGTCGTGGCGATGCTCGCCCAGGCGTTGGTGTCCACCGAGGAACGCCTCGTGTACTTCGCGCCACTGCCGGTGCTGTTCGCCCTGGTGTTGTGCACCCACGCGCTCGTCGCCACAGCACCCACGGTCCGCTGGCACCGGGGCCTGCGGACGGGTCTGGTCACCACGCTGGTGGCGGTCACCGTGTACCCGGGGATCCGGGGCGTCGGCATGTTCGCCGACCAGGTCGCCTTCTACGGTCGTCTGGTGCCGCCCGGGACGGTGGCCGGCCTCGACTGGGTCCGTGAGAACACCGCCGGGGACGCACTGGTGTTGGCCGCCCCGATCGACGGCGCGCCGTTCGGTTGGTGGGTGCAGGGCTACGCGCAGCGGCCCACGCTGGTGGCGTCGCGGGACCGCTGGTTGAACTTCCCCTCCGAACGGGCACGGGCCAGGCAGGCGGTCGGCTTGTTGACCACACCGGACCCCCTGGGTGACGCCACGCTCGGCGCCGCCCGCGACGCCGGCGTGGACTACCTGGTGCTGCCCTGGGCCTGGGGCGGACTACGTCCCCACCAGTTGGAGACGTTCCGCCGCACCACGGGTGATGCGATCCGTTTCGACAATGATGCACTCGTGGTGATCGAGGTCCCGAGGTGAACGACGAGCCCGCCGCACCGGCCGTCCGAACAGTCGACGGTCCGACCGCCCCGACCGGTCGGGGTCGGCGACGCCGGATCGTGGTGGGCGTCACCGCGTTGGTGGTGGCGGCGGTGGCGGTGACCGTCGCGCTCGTGGTGTGGCCCGATCCCCCCGCCCGGGGCGGGGGCGACGCAGGTCTGGCGCTGGAACCGTCGGGAGCCCCGGCCGGTGCGGTGCGGATCACAGCGGTCGACGCCCCGCTGGTGTGGGTATCGTCCGAACACGTCGAGGTCGACGTCACCGTGGCCAACGAAGGAACCGAACCGGCCGTGACCCGGGTGTGGTGGCTGTTGGCACACCCCGACGATCCGGACCCCTGGGTCGATCCGGTCGTGCAGCCCGAACCGGTCGCCCGGATGCTCGAGGTCGGTTCCACCGAGCGGGTGACGGTGCCGATCGACGCCGGGCTGATCGAACCCGGCCCGTACCGGCTGTCGGCGTGGGTGCACACCTACGATTCCGACACCGAGGACTGGCACCACGCGGATGGTCGCACGTTGCAGTCCGCGGTCCGGGTGACGGCACCGTCAGCCGGGTTGTCCCACATCGGGGGCACCTCGGACCGCATGTGGATCCAGGCGGTGGCCGAACCCCGGAGTCTGCACGCCGGCGAACCGGCGACGGTGACCGTGACGGTCGCGAACGCCGGGGCGGAGCTGGCGTCGGTGCAGGCGTGGTGGTTCCTGTCGCCCACGGCATCGGAGACCCCGTGGGACGTCGAGGGTTCGGTGCGTTCCGAACCGATGTCGGCAACGGCCGACCCGGGCGAGTTGACCGACCTGGTGGTACCGATCGGTCGGCTGCCCGCTGCAGGCACGTGGCGGCTGACGGTGTGGCTGCACCAGCAGGAGACCGTCGGTGGCGTGCCCCGTGACGGGGTACTGGTGGATCAGGCGGTCCGGATTCCCGACTGATCCCGGCAATCGGCAGTGGGGTCGGATCCCACGCCCCGGACGAGCGGCTCGTCTACCATCCGGGCAGCTCCGTTCCCGCGGGGCGTCCCCCACAAGGAGACAGTCCATGAGAACCCTGCCCAGACTCGGCGCGATCGGCGCCTCGCTCGCCCTGGCGGCGACGACGATGCTGGCCGGTACGGCCGGCGCGGAGACCATCGACATCAGCGCGCCGTTGATCGCCCCGCCGAGCGGCCTGGTGATCGACGCCCCCGGCGGCGCTCTGACCCTGGACGCGCCCGACGGCTCGAACTTCGTCGGGTCCTTCGACGACGAGACCGGCGAGTTGACCGGTGACGTCACGATCGCCGGCGGTTCGTTCACGACGAGTACCGAAGTCGACGGCATCGGTGCAGTCGACGTGGAGATCTCCTACGCGTTCGAATCGGGTGGTCCGATCACCGACGGTGAGATCGACGACGACGGCAACGTGTCGTTCGACGACGTCCAGACGTTGAAGCTCACGAACCTGAACGTGATCGGTCTCATCGAACAAGCGCTGCCCGACAGTTGCGCGTTCGGCCCGCTCGACCTGGCCTACGGCGGCACCTACGACGAGGCCACGAACACCATCACCGTCGAGACCGAGCCCTTCTACGTTCCGCCGCTCGCCACCGGTGACTGCGGGGATCTCGCCGGCATCGACTTCGCCGACGCGATCATGAAGGCGATCGGGTACGAGACCCAGGCCGTGTCCACGCTGTCGTTCGAGCGTGCCGTGGTCGACATGCCGGAGCCCGAGCCGGAGGAGACCACGACCACCACGGTCGCTCCCGCCGAGCCCGCCCCGGCACCGCAGCCCGCTGCCCCCGCGCAGCCGGTCGCGTCCCAGCCGAGCTACACCGGCTGACACCGGTTCGATCCCCACAGGGGATCAGCTACGACACGGAGGCCGGGCGGAAGCCCGGCCTCCGGCGCGTCAGTCCTCGGGGTCCCGCACCGCCGCGACCTGGCCGGTGGTGAAACCCGCACCGCCGAGCTCGGGGATCTCCGCGATCTCGCCGGTCCGGCGCAACGACGGGTCGAACGCCTCGGCGGCCCGGTCCGCCAGGGCCTCGCCGGCACCGGCGTACAGGTGCAGCACGACGTCGATGCCGAGCTTCTCCAGTTCCTTCGCGTCGTCGCGGTACAACGCGACCGCGGCGATGATCCCGTCGGCGTAGTCGACCCGACGCAGTTCGCGCAGCGCCTCGATGTTCGCGAACTGCGACGGCATCGCGAGCACGACGATCCTGATCCGACCGGTCTGGACGACGCGGGTCCAGAAGTCCTCGTCGGTGGCGTCGCCCTCGATCACGTTGAACCCGCGCTTTGCGAGCAGTTCCACCCGGTACGGGTCGTGTTCCACCCCGATCACGTCGTAGCCGTACTCGTCGCGCAACTGGGTGTAGGTGGCCCAACCGACCCGCCCCATGCCCAGCACCACGGCGTTCGCGTTGCCGATCCGGATCGGTCGATCGGCTTCGTACAGCTTGTCGACCGGGCGGCGGGGCAGCCGTTGGGCCATGTGGGTGACGGTCACCACCGAGGTGGGGTTCACCAACGCCGAGATCACGAAACTGCCGGTCACCGCGATCACGAAGATCATCAACCACTCCTCGGGCAGCCACCCCGAAGCGACGCCCGCGGCCGCGATGATCAGCGTGAACTCCGAGTAGTTCGTCAACAACATCGCGGACAGCACACTGGTGCGGTTCCGCAGGCCCAGCAGCCAGAACACCGCCCAGTAGACGGTCGCCGCGAACGGGAGCATCACCAGCAGCGCCAACCCCACCCACACCTCGTGCCATTCGGGCAGCCCCTGCAGGCCGATGTTCACGAAGAACGCGACCAGCATCAGTTCCTTCAACATGAACAGGTCGTGCGACAACTCGTCCGAACCCCGGGTGGGGGCCAGGACCAGTCCCATCACGAGCGCCCCCAGGTCGCCCGACAGCCCGAGCCATTCGAACAGGAAGTAGCCCGGGACCAGTGCCATCGCGAGACCGAACAGTGCACCGAGCTCACCGTGTCCGAGCCGCGACCAGCCTCTGGTGCCCCAGATCAACGCCGGGATCAGAACGACCAGCCCGATCGACCAGATGCTCGGAGCCTCGCCCCGGGAGACCGAGAGCACCACCACAGCGAGGATGTCCTGGATGATCAGGATCCCGATGCAGATGTTGCCGTACAGGGCCTGTTCGTCACCGCGGTTCTGCAGGATCTTGATGACCATGATCGTCGACGAGAACGACAGGGTCAGCGAGATCACCACCAGCAACCCGAGACTCTCTCCTCCCAACAGGCCGAACAGGCTCAACAACGCCAGGAACCCCGTTCCCACCACGGTGAGGATCCCGCCGCCCAGCCAGACCGTCCTGGCCACCAGGCTGCGCAGGTCCAGACGCAACCCCACCGCGAACAGCATCAACGCGACACCGATCTCGGCCACCAGCGGCAGGCCGACGACCTCCTCGGCGTGGATCGCGTTCAACACGAACCCGGCCGCGAGGAAGCCGATCACCGGGGGCAGACGGATCGCCCACGTGACCAGCCCGCACGCGAAGATGACCCCCAGGTAGGTGGCGACGACGTCCATCAGTCGTGTCCCCGTCGGCGGGTCGCGGCCGGGTCAGCCCCGGCGGGCACGTGCCACCTCGTAGCAGGCCAGTGCCCCCGCCACCGACGCGTTCAGCGAGTCGATGCGCCCGGCCAGCGGGATGCGGGCGACCAGGTCACAGCGTTTGCGGACCAGACGCGACAGGCCGCGCCCCTCGGCGCCGACGACGACCGCGACCGGACCGTCCAGGCCGTCCAGGTCCCACAGGGTGCGTTCCCCGGTCATGTCCAGGCCCACCGTGGTCACCCCGGCGGCGGACAGGTCGCCGATCGCGGTCGGCATGCCGCCCACGAGGGCGAACCGCAGGTGTTCCACCGCGCCGGCCGCGGCCTTGGTGACCGTCGCGGTGACCCGCACCGACCGGTGTCGGGGCAACACCACGCCGTTCACGCCGGCACCTTCGGCGCTTCTCAGCAACGCACCCAGGTTGTGCGGGTCGGTGATCCCGTCGGTGGCCAGCAGGAACGGCACCCGCCCGCCGGTTCCGGTCGTGAGTTCGTCGAGGTCGACCGGGCGGACCGGTTCGGCCCGGGCGATGATGCCCTGGGGATTGTCGGTCCTGGCTTTCCCGGTCAGGGCACCACGGCCGATCTGGCGGATCGGCACGTGGGCCTCGTCGGCCAACTCGATGATCTCGTCCAGGATGTCGGCGGCCTCGACGTCGGTCGACACCAGGATCTCACGCACTCCGCGCCGCCCGGCCAGCAGCAGTTCCCGCACGGCCTGGCGTCCTTCG
>CAZVFF010000024.1:0-13196 GCA_964626395.1 uncultured Iamiaceae bacterium
GAGAACGGGGTCGCCTCGCAGATCTGGGACCGGACCCCCACGACCAACGGGGCCTCGGCCAACGGTGAACCGATGTCGTCGACCGCTTCGGGGGCGACCCCGCGGGCCAGGGCGCGCAGGGTCGAGTTCGGACTCTCCTCCACGAGCGCCAACGCGGCCAGGGCCCGGTGGGCCTCGTCGTCGGAGACCCCGGGACCCGGCACGACCCGGGCGAGCACCAGGTCGCCCTCGGTGAGCGTCCCGGTCTTGTCCAGACACACCACGTCGACCCGGGCGAGGGTCTCCACCGCGGGGAGTTCCTGGACCAGCACGTCCCTCTTGCCCAGACGCACGACGCTGGCGGCGAACGCGATGCTGGTCAGCAACACCAGACCCTCGGGGACCATGGCGACCAGCCCGGCCACGGTTCCCCCGACCGAATCCGCGATCCCGATGTGCAACCGGATCTGGTTGATCAACAACAGGGTCCCGGTCGGGATCATCGCGAACCCGACGATCTTGATGATCAGGTCGATGCCGCTGCGCAACTCCGATCGGGCGAGCGTGAACTTGCGGGCGTCCGCGGCGATCTGGCTCGCGTACGCGTCCGCGCCGACCCGCCGTGCCTGGAACACACCGGAACCCGCCGCCACGAACGACCCCGACATGACCTGGTCGCCCACCTGTTTGACGATCGCGTCGGATTCGCCGGTGAGCAGGCTCTCGTCGACCTCGAGCGCGTTGGAGACGACGACCTCGCCGTCGACGGGAACCTGGTTCCCGGGGCCGAGCTCGATGACGTCGTCGAGGACGATCCGGTTCACGCTGATGTCGACCGTCGCTCCGTCCCGGCGCACGGTGGCGTGCGGTTCGGAGATCACCGAAAGCCGGTCCAGGGTGCGCTTCGCGCGCACCTCCTGGATGATCCCGATCAGCGTGTTCGCGATGATCACGCCGCCGAACAGCGCGTCGTTCAGCGGGCCGACGACCAGGATGACCGCCAGGAGTCCGCCCAGCAGGAAGTTGAACGGCGTGAGCAGGTTCGCCCGGGCGATCTGCCAGATCGAGCGCGTCGAGGTGTCGGGGAGGTCGTTGACCTCCCCGCGTTCGAGCCGTTCGGCGACCTCGTTCGACCGAAGCCCCTCCAACAGGGCGGCCAGTCGGCGTTCATCCATGGGACCCCGATCGTAGATGCCATCGTCACCCGGGCGGGAACGGTCGCGGGCCCGCGGCTCCGGCGACCCACCGGGGCGTTCTGCACACGGGCCGCCTGGACTAGACAGGGGGACCATGGTCGACACCGAAACCGCCGGTTCACCGGCCCGCGAACGCAACCCGTCGGTGGTCGTGACCGGTGCCGCCGGTTGGCTCGGCGAGAACCTGATGCGTGCCCTGGCACCACGGCGTGTCCAGATCCGGGCACTCGTGCAGGACGAGCGGGAAGCGGCGATGGTCGACGTGCTCGGCCCCTCGGTGACCTCGGTGATCGGCGACATCCGTGACCCGGCGGCGATCGCCCGGCTGTTCGAGGGCACCGAACGGCCGGTCGTGTTCCACACCGTCGGTGTGATCCACCCGACCCGCGGGGTGCGCCAGTTCTACGACATCAACGTGGGGGGTACCGAGATGGTGCTCGACGGTGCGAAAAGGGCCGCTGCGACCCGGGTGGTGCACGTGTCGTCCAACTCGCCCTTCGGTGCGAACCCGACCCCGTCGGACGTGTTCACCGAGGACGACCCGTACAACCCCTACATGCACTACGGCGCGTCCAAGGTCGAAGCCGAACAACTCGTCCAGCGTTACGTCCGCAACGACGACCTGGACGTGGTCATCGTGCGGCCACCGTGGTTCTACGGGCCCTGGCAACCCGAACGGCAGTCGCAGTTCCTGCGCACGGTGCGCCGCGGGCGGTTCCCGATGATCGGCGACGGCACGCAGAAACGGTCGATGGTCTACACGGGCAACCTGGTGGAGGGCATGTTGTGTGCCGAGGTCGCCGACGTGCCATCGGGCAGTGCGTACTGGATCGCCGACGCGGAGCCGTACGCGTTGGCCGACGTGTTCGCCGGGATCCGCGAGGCGTTCGTCGCCGAGGGTTTCGAGGTGACCGAGGGCCGGATCCGCATCCCCCGGTTCGCGAGCGTGGTCGCGGAGAAGGTCGACGAACGCCTGCAGGCGTTGGGGAAGTACTCTCAGGGCATGCACGTGCTGGGTGAACTCAAGGACACGATCGCGTGCGACGTGTCCCGCGCCCGCGCCGAGATCGGCTACGACCCGCAGGTGTCCCTGGTGGACGGGATGCGGGCGTCTATCCGCTGGTGTGTCGAACACGGCCACACGCTGTAGATGCCGACCCGTGCGCTGATCACCGGAGGCAGCGGCTACTTCGGCACGGTCCTCGCCGACCAGGCCGTCGCGGCCGGCATGGACGTACGGATCCTCGACCTGAATCCGCCCGCCCCGGACGGCCCCGACGTCGAGTTCGTCGCGGGCGACATCCGGGACCGTGACGCCGTGCGCACCGCGTGTGCCGACGTCGACGTGGTGTTCCACAACGTCGCCCAGGTGCCGCTCGCGAAGGACCGTGAGCTGTTCGAGTCGGTGAACGTCACCGGCACCGCGAACCTGCTGGTCGCCGCCCGCGACGCCGGTGTCGACAAGGTCGTCCACACCTCGACCAGCGCGATCTACGGCATCCCCGCGCACAACCCGGTGACCGAGGAAACCGTTCCCACCCCGGTCGAGGACTACGGCCGGGCCAAGCTGGTCGGGGAACGCCTCTGCGCCGACGCCGTCGCCGCCGGGCTGGACGTCACCATCGTGCGGCCGCGCACGATCATGGGTCACGGCCGTCTCGGCATCATGGCGATGCTTTTCGAGCTGGTCTCCCGGGGCGCGCCGATCCCGGTGCTGGGACGTGGCGACAACCGCTACCAGTTCGTGCATTCCGACGATCTCGCCTCGGCGTGCCTGGCGGCCGGCCGCCGGGAGGGGCCCACCTCCTACAACATCGGGGCGACCGAGTTCGGCACGTTGCGTGAAACGCTCGAAGCGCTCATCGTCCACGCCGGCACGTCGTCACGCATCCAGCCGTTGCCGATGGGTGCGGCACGTCTCGCGATGAAGGCCGCGTCACTCGCCGGTCTGGTGCCGCTCGCGCCGTACCACTGGCTGTTGTACGGCGAGTCGCTGTACTTCGACTGCTCGAAGGCCGAACGCGAACTGGGATGGTCCGCGACGCGGTCGAACGCGGCGATGATGATCGAGTCCTACGACTGGTTCCGCGAGCACCACGACACCCTCGACACGGGCGGATCGGTGCACCAGTCGCCGGCCCGACTCGGGGTGCTCAAGGTGCTCGAGTACCTGCCGTGACGAACGAGGTGGCGGCGCCGGTCGATCCCGGGGTGTCCGGGCCGGCCGACACGCCGTGGTGGCGGCGACCGGGCGTGGTCGGTGGCGGGTTCGCCGCCGCGGTGTTCGTTCCGTTCGTGATCGCCGCCGCGGCGTTGCGGAACCCGAAACCGTTCGTGGTGCTCGACCTGGCCCAGACCGAGCTGCGTGTTCGGGGCGTGTTCAGCGCCCATCCGCCGCTGATCGGCCTCCCCGGCCGTCTGGGTGAGTTCGGCGTGCACACCGGGAGCCATCCGGGACCGTTGAGTTTCTGGTTGTTGGCACCGCTGTACCGCCTGTTCGGCGCCGACGGTTGGGCGATGTTCGCCAGCGCACTCGCGTTGAACTTCTTCTGGGTCTGCCTGGCGCTGTACATCGGGTGGCGTCGCGGGCGTCTGGGCATGCTGGTCGGTGTGGGCACCGTGGTGTTGTTGCTGGTCCACACCTTCGGGATCTTCGTGGTCGAACAACCCTGGAACCCCTACATGCCGCTGATGGCGTGGACGGTCGTGCTGTTGGCCGCGTGGGCGGTCCTCGACGACGACCACGCGATGTTGCCGGTGCTCGTGTTCGCGGCGAGTTTCTGCATGCAGACCCACATCCCGTACCTGGGCATGGCCGGCGGCGTGGTCGCCGGAACGGTCGTCGCGACGGTGCTGTGGCGCATCCTGCGGGCCCGCTCCGTCGACCGGGCCGATACCGGGACGTCGCCACGGGAACGCTGGTTCGCGGGCGATCCGGCGGGTTGGCCCACCCTGCGGCGGATGTGGGCGTGGGTGGGCGGTTCCTTCCTGTTCGGGCTGGTGCTGTGGTCGTTGCCGATCTTCGACCAGTTCCATTCCACCCACGGGAACCTGACGTTGATCTTCGAGGACATCACCGACCCTCCCCAGGCCTCGGGCGGGTTCACCCAGGGACTCGAACTGGTCCTCCAGCACCTGAACGTGCCCCAGTTGTTGACCGGCCACCGATTGTTCTTCGTGCTCACCAACCCGGTGTGGCCCGGCGTGGTGCTGCTCGCGGTGTGGGTGGCTTCCGCGGTGGTGGCGTGGCGCCTGCGGATGCGCTCGGTGCTGATCCTGGACGCACTCGTGGCGTGGTGTCTGGTGTTGGCGATCATCGCCCTGGGCGGCATCTACGGCGACCTGTACTGGTATCTGATGATGTGGATGTGGACGATCTGCGCCGCGATCACCGCGTCGATCGTCTGGGTGGCGATCGTCGCCGTCCGCCGTTCGTCGCTGGCGTCCGAACCGCGCCGGATGCTGCGGATGGCGTCGTCCGGGGTGCTGGGGATCGGACTGGTCGCGTTGTTCGTGGCGACCACCGTGGATGCGACCCGCGCCGAGATCCCCGACCGGGGGTTGTCGGAACAGATGGCGGCGGTGATCCCGCCCACGGTCGAGGCGATTCGTGACGGCCGGGTTCCCGGCGACACCGGCGAAGGGCGTTACCTGGTCAACTGGAACGACCCGATCCGGATCGGTGACGCCGGCTACACGCTGCTGAACCAGCTCGACGCCCACGGAATCGCGGCCGGTCTGCGGCCGTACTTCCTGGGCATCGTGCCGGGTTGGCAGACCGTGCCCGAAGACACCGAACGGGGGGTCGTGCACCTGTCGGTCGGCGACGCCGACATCGAGGCCTGGCGGAACACCCCCGACGCGTACGAGGCGGTGTACCACGACGGCCGGTCACCCGCGCAGATCGCCGAGTACGAACGGCTGCGTGCCGAGGCGATGGACCTCATCGAGGCCGCGGGCGGGGATCCGGAGGTGGTCGATTTTCCCGGCAAGTCGTCGTTGGACACGTCGCTGCCGTTGGCGGCCACCCAGAACCTGTCGCGCATGTCCGAGATCGGGGTCCCGATCGCCGTGTTCCTGGCCCCGCCGGGCACCCGGGCCGCGCCGCGCTGAGGCGGCCGGTCGACGGCTCCGGGAGCGGCTTCAGCCCTGCAGGAACGCGTGGGTGTTCCGGGTGGCGAGCATCATGATCGCCGCCTGGGGGTTCACGCCGGGTGCGTCGGGCAGCAGTGACGCGTCGTTGAGGAACAGGTTCTCCATGCCTCGCAGGCGGCCGTAGCTGTCGGCGGCGGCCAGGTGCGGGTCCTCACCCATGCGGACCGTCGAGGTCAGGTGCACGGTCATCACGTTCGACCGTGTGCGGGTGATCGCGTCCCACCATTGGCCCAGTTCGTCGGGGGAGCGCAGCACCGGGCCGCCGACGATGCTCGGGTACAGCTCGCGTGCACCGGCCGCGAACAACGCGGATCCCAGGTGGACCATCCCCCGGGCCAACCGGGACATGTCGCCGTCACCCATGGCGTAGAACACCAGCGGGTCGGCCAGACCCGGGAGGCCGATCACGCGTCCCGATCCGCCCCGGATCGCGGCGTAGTACACCGCGACGCGTCGCCAGTCGGCGAGCGCGTCGTCGAAGTCGAGTGCCGTGTCGCCGAGCGCCAGTGCGACGTGTCCGCGCCGGGACGCCGACCCGCCGATCGTCAGGTGCGGGTCGAACTCCATGATCCGGTGCATCGGCACCTCACCGTGGTCGACCTCGTCGTCGAACCGGGCCGCGACCTTCATCGTCGGGTGGAAGCGCAGGCCGTTGCCGATCCCGCGGCGCAGTCCGCTGTGGTGCAACAGCACCGGGGTGTGCAACGCGCCGGCGCACAGGAACACGTTGTCGGCTTCGATCCGCACCGGTTCGCGACCCCCCGCCGCGGTCGACACGCCGGTGGCCGCCCGGACCCGTCCGTCGCGGATCTCCAACCGGTCGATGCGCACGTCCGCGAGCACTTCGGCACCGGCCGCGGTGGCGCGGGGGACGTAGGTGCGGGCCATGGTCTGCTTGGTCGCGTGGCCGTCCGGTGCGTAGGTGAACGCGCGGGCGAACTCGGTGGAACGCCACCCCATGGCGTCGGCACCCCGGGCGATCACCGCCGAAGCCGGGGGCACCGCGCCGGGAAGGTGGGTGATGTCGAGGAAGTCCTCGACCTCGGCGGCGAATCCGGCGAGGTCGTCCACACCGAAGTCACGGATCCGGTAGCGGGACGCCCAGTCCCGCACGAGACGGTCCGGCAGCCGCCGGTACAGGCCGCTGTTGATCTCGGTGGAACCACCCACGCAGCGACCCTCGGCGTAGGAGATGCCCGGGTTGCCCAACGCGGCGGTCAGCCCGTGGTTGCGGTAGCGACCCATCATCTCGTCCATCGAGAACGACTCGACGTCGCCCGGGGTCGCCCACGGGCCCTCCTCGACGACGAGCACGTCCCGGCCGGCTTCCGCGCACAACGCGGCGGTGACGGCGCCACCCGCGCCCGATCCGATGACGAGGATCCCGGTGCGACGGGTGATCATGCGGGGACGTCCTCGACGAGTCCGCGGGTCTCCTGGTCGGCGAACAGCACCAGCGACGACAGCAGGCGCGCGTACTGACGGACGGGGGTGAACGGGTTGGTCGCCCACCGGTCCGACAGGTCCCGCAGTGTGGCGTCGTCGGGGATCCGGCCACCGTGACCGGCCCTGGTCACCGCCTCGAGCAGCACCGAGGCGCCGGCGATGCCCAGACGCAGGTGGGCCGGCAGGTCACCCAGGGAACCGTCGACGAACGCCTCGGCGGGGCCCCGCTGCACGGGGTCCAGCGGGGCGAGGAGCGCGTCGGTCACGCGGGTACGGAACGATGCCATCGGATGGGGGATCCTACCCGTCGGCCGTGGCGACGTCGGTGGCCGGGGGCGGGTCGCCGCCGTCGTCCTCGTCGTCGAGGTCGGGCAGTTGCAGCGCCAGACCGCCCGACGCGATCGCTGCCACGACGGCGCCGACCGCGGTCCCCAACGCCGCCGCGATGATGAACCGGGTCAGGGTCGGGTCCAGGTCGCCCAACGGCAACGCCTTGTTCAACGCCGGGATCCGCAACGCCGCCCACACCGCCAACGCGGCCGCGCCGGCGAGCACCGAGATCGCCCGGGCCGCGGCGGACCGGAACGCCGATCCGGCCAGACCCAGCACGATGCACGCGATCGGCAGACCGACCCAGATCGGGTTGCCGCCCGCTTCGGAGGGGATCACCGACAGTTCCGAGGCGCCGGCCCACAACGCCAGTGCACCGACCACGACCAGGGCACCGGCGGCGACACGGGTGGCGGGACCGCGCAGCCGGAAGCCCACGACGGCCAACCCGGCGGCGACCAGCACGGCGAGGATCCACTGGGGGACCGGGCTGGGCGGGTCCAGGACGAGGACCTCGCCGATGATCTCGTGCTCGTCACCGTCGATCGTCAGCGGGATGTACCAGGTGCCGTCGTCGCGGTCCGAGATCAACGCACGGTTCGTGCCGGGCACGGTGTTCGGCGGTGCCTTCGGGTTCATCCAGTGGATGCGGTGGTCGTGCCAGATGTAGTGACCGTTGTGACCGATCGTCTCCCACTGCGGGTTCTCCTCGGCGTTCTGCCGGGTCACCCACTCGGGGATCTCCGCCCCGTACCGGTCCTCGTTCAGGTAGGTGGCGGTCGACGCTTCGTTGCGTTCCACGGTGCCGTCGGCCGAGATCCGCAACCACGGTTCGTGCTGGTAACCGGGCATCTCGACGGTGTGGCCGGGTTCGACCTCCAGGTCGAGGAAACCGTCGCCGCCGACGACCTTCGCGGTGATCACGTCGGTGGGTGGGGTGACCTCGAGGACGTGGGAGTCGTAGTTGCCCGGTTCGGCCGGGTCGGCGCCCGCGACCGGTGCGGTCGCGATCGCGGCGACGGCGACGGCCGCGACCACCAACATCGCCCGTCGGATCCTCACGGCCGTGAGCCCGGTCCGGACGGGGCGAGCAGTTCCAGCAGCTCGTCGTGGATCCGACCGTTGCTGGCCAGCCCGGATCCGCCCGCCGGGCCGGGTCGTCCGATCAGGTCGGTGAACCGTCCGCCGGCTTCGGCCATGATCACCGGCATCGGGGCGAGGTCGTACAACTCGGCGACCGAGTCGGCCATCGCCTGGACCCGCCCGGTGGCGACCAGGGTGTAGCCGTAGCCGTCCCCCCAGGTGCGCATGTGGACCCCGTGGGCGTTCAACCGGTCGATCGTGTCGCCCGGCCACCCGGCGAACCCCGAGGTCATCAGGTACGACCCGGTGAGTTGGGCGGTGTCGTCGGTGTGGACCGCCTCATCGTTGCACCACGCGCCCAGCCCGCGTCCGGCGTAGACGGTCTCGCCCAACGCCGGGACGTTGATCACACCGATCGCGATGCCCTGGGCGTCTTCGAGGGCCAGCAGGTTCGTGTACAGGGGCACCCCGTGGGTGAACGCCTTGGTGCCGTCGATCGGGTCGATGATCCATCGACGGCCCGACGTGCCCGGTTTCTCGGCCTGTTCCTCGCCGAAGATGCCGTCGTCGGGGAACAGCTCGGCGATCTCGGCCCGGAGTTGCGCCTCGGCGCCCCGGTCGGCGACGGTCACCGGGGTGCCGTCACCCTTGGTGTCGACCTGCAGGTCGGCGCGACGGAAGTGTCCCAGGGTGAACTCGCCCGCCCGGCGGGCCAGACCGACCGCTTCGTCGAGCAGACCGCGGTCGATGTCGGAGGAGTCGTGAGCACGCATGGCTCCGAGTCTGGCAGTTCCCGGACCCGTCGACACCGTGGGTCGCGTGGCATCGTCGTTGGGTCACCTCCGGGGGTCGGTTTGTACGCTGGGCCGTCGTGACCGGCCATGCAGCGAACGACGACGAACGACGCCGTCCGCGTCGTACGTTCGCGATCATCTCCCACCCCGACGCCGGGAAGACGACCCTGACCGAGAAGTTCCTGCTCTACGGCGGCGCCCTGGGCGGTTCGACCGCCGGCACGGTCAAGGCCCGTGGGGCGCGCCGGTCCGCCACCTCGGACTGGATGGAGATGGAACAGAAGCGGGGGATCTCGATCACCTCGACGGTGCTGCAGTTCCCGTACCGCGACCACGTGGTGAACCTGCTGGACACCCCCGGTCACCGCGACTTCTCCGAGGACACCTACCGGGTGTTGGCCGCCGCGGACGCCGCGGTGATGGTGCTCGACGCGTCACGGGGCATCGAGGCCCAGACGCTGAAACTGTTCGAGGTGTGCCGCACCCGTGGTCTGCCGTTGATCACGTTCGTGAACAAATGGGATCGCCCTGGCCGCACCCCGTTGGAGCTGATGGACGAGGTCGAGGAACGCCTCGGGCTGATCGTCGTGCCGGTCACCTGGCCGGTGGGGATCGCCGGTGACTTCCGCGGCGTCGTGGACCGACGCGACGGCACCTACACACGGTTCACCCGCGTGGCCCGTGGCGCCACCGAGGCGCCCGAGGAGATCGTCGACGCCGAACGGGCCCACGCCGAGGAGGGTGGGGTGTGGGACGACGCCGCCGAAGGTCTGGAACTGTTGGATGCGGTCGGCGCCGAGTTCGACGACGAGTTGTTCCAGGCCGGGGAGTTGACCCCGATGTTCTTCGGGTCCGCGCTCACCAACTTCGGGGTGCGTCTGTTGTTGAACGCCGTCATCGACCTGGCCCCCGGTCCGTCACCGCGCCCCGACGTCGACGGGAACCCACGACCCCTGGACGCACCCACCAGCGGGTTCGTGTTCAAGGTGCAGGCCAACCTGGATCCGTCCCACCGGGACCGGATCGCGTACCTGCGTGTCTGTTCGGGCCGCTTCGACCGGGGCATGGTGCTCACCCACGGCCGGACGGGCAAGTCGTTCTCCACCAAATACGCGCACACCGTGTTCGGCCGCGATCGGGAGACCGTCGACGATGCGTACCCCGGCGACGTGGTCGGCCTGGTCAACGCAGGTGACGTGCGCGTGGGTGACAGCCTGTGGGCCGACGAACCCGTCGAGTTCCCGGGCATTCCGAGTTTCGCGCCGGAACACTTCCGGGTCGCACGCACCACCGACACCGGACGGTTCAAACAGTTCCGCCGTGGCATCACCCAACTCGACGAGGAGGGGGTGGTCCAGGTGTTGCGCCACGAGGACCTGGGCGACGCCGAACCGATGTTGGCCGCAGTCGGCCCGATGCAGTTCGACGTCGCCGTGGACCGCCTGGAGAACGAGTTCGGCGCGCCCGTCGAGCTGCGCCCGACCCGGTTCACCGTGGCCCGGCGGACCGATGCGGACACCGCGTCGGCGTTGTCGGGGATGCAGGGTGTGGCGGTCTACCGCCGTGCCGACGACACGTTGCTGGCGTTGTTCGAATCGGAGTTCTGGCTGCAGCGCCTGGTCGCCGACCAGCCCGAGTTGGTCCTCGAACCACTGGTGGGTGCGGGACTGGCCGGCTGAGCCGGCGATGCGCCCGGCCACGGTCGGGTCCGTGGTGACGGGCCGGGACGGCCCGGTGTCGGGCGGTGCGGACCGGTGGCGGTCACTCGCAACGCAGGCCCTCGGCGGGTGGGCGCAACGAGACCAGGTAGGCCGCGACGGCGTCGTCCACACAGCGGTCCCCCCGGCCGTAGGCGACGTGGTCGTCGCCGACCTTGGTGATCAGCCGGGCGTCGGGCAGCGCGTCGGCCAGGTCCACGCCGTTGGCGTGCGGGGTGGCCGGGTCCCCCGTGGTCGACACCACGACCACCAGCGGTGAACCCTCCGCGGTCGGTTCGGTGAGCGGCCGGGGTGGGGTGGGCCACCAGGCGCAACGGATGTAGTCGGTGACGATGCCCTCGGCCAGGTACGGCGAGGTCTTCGCGACGTCCCGGCCGGCTTCGATGAACGCAGCGGGTTCGTCGGGCCAGTCCCAGTCCAGGCAACTCACCGCGAAGTACGCGTCGGTCTGGTTGTCGTAGGTCCCGTCGGGGCGTCGGCCCAGGTACTGGTCGGCGAGGTCCTGGATGGTGGTGCCGTCGCCGCGGGCGGCTTCGACCAGTCCGGCACCCAGGGTGGGCCAGAATGCCGTCACGTACAACGCCTGGCCCACACCCAGCTGGAATGCCCCGGGGGTGAGGTCGCGGTCGGGGTCGTCGGTCGGCAGCGGGGCCTTGCGCAGGTCGGCGCGGATCCGGCGCAGTGCCGCCGACGGATCGTCGGGGCACACGGGCAGATCATCGCAGTCGGCGAAGAAGCCACCGAGCACGTCGTCGAACGCGGTGCCCTGGTCCCGGGCGGCGTCGATGCCGTCCTGGCCGAGCCGCACGACGCCGTCGAGCACCATGGCCCGCACGTGGTCCGGGTACGTGTCCAGGTACACCTGGCCGATCGAGGTGCCGTAGGAGAACCCCAGGTAGTTGATCTCGGCGACCCCCATCGCCTCGCGTACCAGGTCGAGGTCGGCGGCCACGTCGCGGGTGCCCATGTGGGGCAGCAGTTCGGCGTTGTTCTCTGCGCAGGCTTCCACATAGGCCCGGGAGATGTCTTCGAGTTCCTCGACGGCCGCCGGGTCCGGTGGCGCCGGATCGGGGGCGTACAGCTCACCGATGTCGAAGTCGCAGTCGACCGGATCCGAGCGGCCCACCCCGCGCGGATCGAAGCCGATGATGTCGAAGTTGTCGGTGAGTTCGCGGGGCCACAGGTTGCCTTCGACGAAGTCGATGCCCGACCCGCCCGGTCCGCCCGGGTTCACGAACAACGGACCGATCGTCTCGTCGGGTCCGTCGGCGGGCAGTCGCACCAGAGCCAGGTCCAGGGTGGCACCGGCGGGTTCGTCGTGGTCGATCGGCACGGGAACGGTGGCGCACTGGAACGGGTCGGGGGCGTCGTCGCAGGCGCCCCAGTCGATGGTCGAAGCGGACGGTGCCCCGGTCGAGCCGGCCGTCGAGCCGGGTCGGTCGCCGTCGGCGTTCGACGTCGCGTCGGGGACCGACGTCGTGCACGACGCGATCAGCACGGCGCCCGCCAGGACGGCGGCGACGGCCCGGATCACGACCGGGGGCCGGAGATGCGTGGGGTTGCTCAAGACCCGTGACAGTACCGGCCGTGGTCGATCCGGGTGTGTCACGTCGGGTCGCCGTGGCGTGGTGTCGGCCCGGTCGGTCGCGGCGGGGACCCCACTCCCGGTTCCGACGGTGCGCCGGTGGGTGTTCCGTCACGGGTTCGTGGGACGTGCGAGGCTGTCGTCGTGACCGACGCGGTGACCGACACCTGGCTGGTCGGCGTGGTGGCCCACGACGACGCGTTGTCGGGCGTGCGGGTGCACGCCGGCTACGTCGCCGCCGGGCCGACCAGCGGTCGGGACCACCGGATCCAGGTGCGGCTGCGGTTCGCTTCGGGTGGCGGGTCCGGGTTCCCCGACCCCGACGCCTCGGCCGAGCTGCTCGACACCGAGGATCGGCTGGTCGAGGCCCTCGGCGATGACGCCGCACTCGTGGCGGTGCTCACCGTCCCGGGCTTCCGGGACCTCGTGTTCCACACCGCCGAAGCGGGTTGGGCCACGGCGGTCGTCGTCGAAACGCTCGGGGACCCGGCCGGACCCGACGACGTCGACGCGGTCGCCGACCCGGCGTGGAGCCGCTACCGGTCGTTGTTCGCCGACGCCGTACCCGCCGACGCGGACCGGCGCCGGATCTCGGAGGTCGCGGCTCGCGCCGACGAGTCGGCGCCGAGGTGTCCGGTGGCGCACCGCTTCTCGTTCCCGGGTCTCGCCGAGGCCGACCGGGCCGCTGCCGCGTTGCGGGACGTCGGACTCGAGGTCGTCTTCGAGGCGGCCGACGACACGAACGAGGCCGCGCCGCCACGGTTCTCGGTCACCGAGACCGAGGTGCTCACCCAGGTCGACATGGCCCGGTCCCGCGACGCATTGGGCGGGTTCGCCGCCGGATGGGGCGGCGACTACCTCGGCTGGACCACCCCCACCCCCTGAATCGAACTTCGTCACATCTTCGAGT
>CAZVFF010000024.1:13296-15928 GCA_964626395.1 uncultured Iamiaceae bacterium
TACCTCGGCTGGACCACCCCCACCCCCTGAATCGAACTTCGTCACATCTTCGAGTGCATGACGCCCTGGACGCGCTTGATCCGGCAAGCACCCCGGGCCGACCGCGACGATTTTCGCTGGAATGATGGACGTCGGGAGGCGTCGTGGCTTCTACGATGGAAGCCGTGACCGACCAGCACGCAGGCGATCCCACTCGTGAGCAGGCGACCGGAGGACACGAAGCGGACCCACTCGACCCGGAGGCGTACCGGGCACTCGGGTTGACCGACGACGAAGCCACCATGATCGTCGACGCGCTCGGCCGCACACCGAACGACCTCGAGCTGGCGATGTACTCGATCATGTGGTCCGAGCACTGCTCGTACAAGTCGTCGCGGATCCACCTGGGTCGTCTGCCCTCCGACGGTGACCACGTGCTCGTCGGCCCCGGTGAAGGCGCCGGCGTCGTCGACGTCGGCGACGGTATCGCGCTCGCGTTGCGTATCGAGAGCCACAACCACCCGTCCTTCCACGACCCCTTCGAAGGCGCGTCGACCGGCGTCGGCGGCATCCTGCGCGACATCTTCTCGATGGGCGCCCGACCGATCGCGGTGTGCGACCCGCTGCGTCTCGGCCCCCTCGACGACGAGCGGAGCCGGTGGATCACCCGGGAAGCAGCCGCCGGCGCGGCCGCGTACGCGCGAGGCGTCGACGTGCCGATCGTCGGCGGTGAGACGACCTTCGACGCGACCTACGTGGGCAATCCGCTCGTCAACGTCGTGGCGCTCGGGGTGTTGCGCGCGGAGAACCTCGTGTTGGGCCGTGCCACCGGCGTCGGCAACCTGGCGGTGCTGCTGGGTGACCCGACCGGGCGTGACGGCATCGGTGGGGTCTCCTCGGCCTCCGAGGCGATGGACGACACCGACGAACCCGCCGATGGGACCGACGTGCCGGCGATCCCCGCGGGCAATCCGGTGATGGGCGACCGGCTCATCGAGGCCTGCCTGGAGATCTACGACCGTGACCTCGCGGTCGGCGTCCAGGACCTCGGTGGCGCCGGGATCACCTGTGCCACCTCGGAGACCGCCGCGAAGGGCGACTCGGGCATGGACGTGTTCGTCGACCGCATCCCGACCCGCGAGGACCGCATGACCCCGATCGAGGTCATGACGAGCGAGACCCAGGAACGGATGCTCGTCATCGTCGAACCCGGTCGACTCGACGCGGTCCTCGACGTGGCCGCACGCCACGACGTGCCGGCGAACGTGGTCGGCCGGGTCAACGACAGCGGCCGTCTCCGGGTGCTCACCACCGACGCGGACGACGCCGCCGTCCTGGGTGACGTCCCCGCGAAGTCCCTCGAGGCGGGTGCGCCGAAATACGACCGACCCCGCACCGCGCCGGCCGACCTCGCCGCCCGTCGTGGTGACGACCCGGCCGCACACGTCGCCGGGCACGACGACCCGGCGAGCCTCGCCGCGGCGCTCACGGCCGCACTGTGCGACACGTCACCCATGTGGACCGACAACACCGACGCCGCGTTGCGTGACGTCGTGGTGGGCCCCGGCGCCGACGCCGCCGTCCTGGCACTGTGCGACCCGGCCACCGGTGCCGACACCGGACGGGGCATCGGACTCACCGCGGACGGCAACCACCGGTGGAGCGCGGTCGACCCTCGGGTCGGGACCGCCGCCGTGGTCGCCGAGTCGGTGCTGAACCTCGCCTGTGTCAGTGCGCGGCCCGTCGCGCTGGTCAACAACCTGAACTTCGGCAACCCCGAGAACCCCGAGATCATGTGGCAGCTGTCCGAGGCCGTCGACGGCATGGCCGAAGCGTGCCGCGCGTTCGGGATTCCCGTGGTGGGCGGCAACGTCAGCCTGTACAACGCCTCGGGTGAAACCGACATCGACCCGACGCCGATCGTGGGCACGCTCGGGATCATCGACGCACCACGACCCGCGGTGCCCGGGCAGACGCTGGTCGAGGGCGGGCACCTGCTGCTCGTCGGGTCCGACCACGCCACGGACATCGGCGACGGCGACCGTCCCAGCGGTCTCGCCGGTTCACGGTGGGCGTTCGACCGTGGCCTGCGGGGCGGCACGCTGGTGCCGGTCGACCACGCGGCCCACAGCGCACTGTGCGACACGGTGCGGACGTTGGTCACCGGCGGGTCGACGGTCGGGGTGACCGATGTGTCCGAAGGCGGGATCGCCGGGACGCTCGCCGAGATGGCCGTCCGCTCCGGTGTGGGCGTGCAGGTGCGGGTCCCGGCCGGCGCGAGCGTCGTGCCCTGGCTGTTCGGCGAGACGCCGTCACGGGTGTTGGTGTGCGTGTCACCCGATCAGCTCGAAACGGTCGAGCGGGCCTGCCGTGACACCGGCGTGGCCTGCACCGGGATCGGAACCGTCACCGGTGACCGGTTCGTGGTCACCACCGACGACGGGACGGCGATCGACACGACCGTCGCCGAGCTCGACACCGCCTGGCGTGGTGCGCTCTCCGACGTGTTCGTCGAATGAACCCACCCGGTCCGACGCGCCCGCGACGGCGCCGGTCGGATCGGAAATCCGTCACGACGGACCGGAAATTCGCGATGGGTGGTGCATCGCGGTGCTCGAGGTGCGAACTTGGGGACGTGTCGTCAGCCGCCCCG
>CAZVFF010000025.1:0-5519 GCA_964626395.1 uncultured Iamiaceae bacterium
GTTTCTTCGTACCGACGAACAGGACGGTGCCGTCGTCGGCGACGAGGTCACGCACGAAGGTGTAGGCGGTCTCGATCCGGCTGAGCGTCTGGCCCAGGTCGATGATGTAGATCCCGTTGCGCTCCCCGTGGATGAAACGCTTCATCTTGGGGTTCCAGCGTCTCGTCTGGTGGCCGAAGTGGACCCCGGCGTCGAGCAGCTGTTTCATGGTCACGACTGCGGTCACGTTGGATGACTCCCATCGGTTGGCGGATCACCCGGGGGATGCGTCGACCGGTACGGTCGACGACCGTGGGTTTCCCCGGGCGGTGTCGTCTGGTGCGACCCGACGGACGTCGGGCCGGTCGTCCAGCCTAGACGGGTCACGACCCGAGGCCGGAATCTCCCGCGGGGTGCACTTCAGTCCGGAAGCGGCACCAGGACCGCACGGGTCGGGCCGCACGCGGCCGTGAGCAACGGACCGGGATCCAGGTAGACACCGTCCCGACGATGTCCCAGGTGGAACGGTTCGGTGCCGGTGACGCCGACGGGGTCCCCCATCGTGACGCTGTCGCCGACGGCCAACCGGGTGGCGTCCAGGTACGAATAGGTCACGTCGGCGCCGTCACCGCGGCGGATCGTGACGTACCGGTGGTGTGCGATCTCCCCAGCGAAGGTCACGGTCCCCGCGTCCACCGACCGGACCGACGCGCCGGCCACGGTGTCGAAGGTCAGCCCCCTGTTGCCCGCGAGCCACGGTTCGGTCGGTGGTCGGAACCCGTCGATCACCGGTGCATCCACGGGAAGTCGGCAGTCGCCGGCCGCCGACACGTCCACCGGCGCGCGGGGCGACGACCCGGAAGGGGTCGGCAGACATCCGGTGACCAGCATCGTGAGGGCCAGCATCGTGAGGGCCGGCATCGTGAGGGCCGGCACACGCCAGATTCGCATCCACCGGCTGTTCCACGGATGGGCCCGGGTCAAACCCGCCGCCGCGGCCCTTCACACGGGCAGAAGACGGTCCCGGTCACCGAGGCGCGCTCGGAGTTGCAGCACCGATTTGGTGTGGATCTGGCACACCCGACTCTCGGTGACGCCGATCACCTCACCGATCTGCGCGAGGGTCAGACCCTCGTAGTAGTACAGGCCGAGCACCAGACGTTCCCGCTCGGGCAGGGCCAGCACCGCATCACGGAGCCGGTTCCGCAACTCGGTGGATTCGAAAACGTCGGAGGGCCCCGCAGCGTCGTCCGCGATGGCCTCGCCCAGGGTGAGCGCTTCGCTGCCTTGCCCGACCGTCGACAGCGTCTCCTCGAGCGCGGCGACGCCGGTCATCGAGATCTGGCCGAGTGTTCGTCGTAACTGTGCGACGTCGAGCCCCAACCGTTCGGCGAGTTCGTCGTCGGTCGGCGAGCGGTGCAGCTCGGCTTCGAGCGACGCGATGGCCTCCTCGATGCGCCGCGCCCGGGTGCGGATCGAACGGGGCACCCAGTCCAGGCGGCGTAGTTCGTCCATCATCGAGCCACGGATGCGGGAGATCGCGTAGGTCTCGAACCGGTAACCCAGGTCCGGATCGAACTTCTCGATCGCATCGATCAACCCGAACATCCCGTAGGAGACCAGGTCGGCCCGATCGACGCTGTTGGGCAGACCGGCCGCCACCCGACCGCCGACGTACTTGACCAGCGGCGAGTACTGCAGGATGAGACGTTCGCGCAGGTCCCGGTCACCGGAGTCCTTGTACCTCCGCCACAGGGCGTCGATCTGCTCACGTTGTGCGTCGGTCACGGTTCCTCGGGCTTTCACGCACGGGGATGCGCTTGATCCAGGACCCTCCTGAGGTGGTCTCTCGTCACATGAGTGTATCCCTGTGTCGTCGACAGGTCCGCATGACCGAGCAGTTCCTGGACCACCCGCAGGTCCGCGCCGCCTTCGAGCAGGTGGGTCGCGAACGTGTGACGCAGCTCATGGGGGTGGGTCGGCCGTGACGCACGCGCGTCGACGATCCGACGCAGATCCCGGGGTCCGAGCGCACGTCCGCGCCGGTTGAGGAACAACGGATCCCCGGGGCCGTCACCCACCGGTGGTTCGCCACGGGCGACCAGGGCGCGGAGCAGATCACGATTCCCCGCACGCCACACCCGCAATGCATCACGGGCCGGTTCGTCCACGGGCACGATCCTCTCCCGCGATCCCTTGCCCCGAACCAGCAGACGTCGATCGTCGTCGGTGAGGTCCCCGATCCGGATCCCACACAGCTCGGCGGCCCGTAGTCCACTTCCGTACAGCAGTTCCAGTACGCAGGTGTCGCGCACCTCCACGGCGCGTTGCAGCGGGTCCGGGTCCTCGTCGACCGCCGCCGGGCGGGATCCACCCGGAGTGAGCAGGCGTTCCAGTTCGACCTCGGACAGGACCCTGGGGACCCGTCGGTGCCCCGAGGGTGCACCGAGGTTGCGTGCGGGGTTCACCTGGACCATCCCGGTCCGGGTGGCCCAGGTGAAGTACCGACGCAACGTCGTCGCCTTCCGGGAGATCGACGCGGGCGCGTAATCCCGTGTGGTCAGGTACGCGAGGTGTCGACGGAGAACGACCCGATCGACCATCCGGGCGTCGGGGATGCCCGCCCGTGTGCACCACGCCACGAATCCCGCCAGGTCGGTCCGGTAGGCCCGGACGGTCGCCGGCGCGAGCGACGTCAACGAGGCGAGGAAGGCGTCGGCGCGCCACCGGTCCTGTTCGGGATCCGCGGCCATGACCGAAGGCTACCCCCGACGTTCGTACCACCCCCCGGACCTGGCCAGGACACCCTCCACCTGCAGCCGGGCCGTCACCAACGCCAGGCGTTCGACGGGCATGCCGGAACGCTCGGCGAGTTCATCGAGGGTGACCGCGCCCGTGGTCAACACGTCGAGCACCGTTGCCTCCTCGGGGTCCCGTCCGTCCCGGACCAGCACGGTGGGCGGATCCGCATCGCCTCGACGGTGTCCGCCCACACCGAGTCGGTCGAGCAGCTCGGCCGGGTCCAGGGCGGGGACGGCGCCGTCCGCGAGCAGACGATTCGTACCCACCGACACCGGCGAGGTGATCGGCCCGGGGACGGCCCACACCTCGACGTCACGCGCGATCGCCTCGTCGACGGTGTACATCGACCCGCCACGTTCGGTCGATTCGACGACCAGCACCACGGCGGCGAGCGCCGCGATGAGCCGGTTCCTCGCCGGGAACCGCCACGGTTCCGCCGACGCGCCGGGAGGTGCCTCACTGAAGAGCACTCCACGCTCGCCCACCGCGTCCCACAACCGCCGGTTCCGGCGGGGGTAGACGACGTCCAGGCCGGATCCGACCACGGCGACCGGAACCGAAGGCCCGTCGACCTCGAGTGCACCGGCGTGCGCCGCGGCGTCGATCCCGAGTGCGAGACCCGAAACGACCGAGACTCCGGCGCGGGCCAACGCGGCACCGAAGCGGCGTGCGACGTCGTGGCCGTAGCGGGTACAGCGACGGGTCCCCACCACCGCGACCCGATGGGCGGGGATCCGGTCCGGATCGCCACGTACCCACAGCAACCGGGGTGGCTCCGGGTCGTGGCGGAACGCGTCCGGATAGGCGTCGTCGGCGGGGAGGAGCAGGTCGATCCCCAGGGATCGCTGGGCCGCGCCGAGTGTCCGGGGATCCATGTCGGACGCGCGTGCCCGCCAGTCGTCGAGGAGTTTCGGTGCGCGGGATCCCAGGGCCTCGATGACACCCGTGTGGCGACCCAGCGAGCCGGTACGGACGTCCTCCCAGACACGGGCGGGTTCGTCGGCGTCGAGCAGCGCCGCGAGGCGTTTCGGGCCGACCCCGGGCAGGGACGCCAGTGCGGTCAGGAAACCCTGATCGGTCGTGGTCATGCCGCCTCCTCCCGGGGCAGGGGGTCCGATCGCATCGCCAACGCCATCCCGACGTGCTCCGCACTCAACGGTGCCTCCTCCTCGGCGAGGTCGGCGATGGTCAGAGCCAGTCGCCGGACCCGGGTCAGACCCCGGGCGGTGAGTGCCCCGACGCGCAACGAGGTGTCCAGCAGGCTCTCGGCCCCGGGTTGCAGCGGGCTGGCGGCCTCCAGACGTGCATGGTTCAGCTCCGCGTTGCAACGGACACCCCGTTCCCGGGCCCGGGCGCGGGCCCGGGCGACACGGGTGGCGACCACGGCGGTGGATTCGCCCGGTCGGCCCCCCAACAGTCGGGTCGTGTCCGGACGGGTCACGTCGATACGGAGGTCGAATCGGTCCAACAACGGACCCGACAGACGTCGCCGGTACCGGGCGCGGTCACGGTCGGTGCACCGACAGTGCCCCGGGCGGTTCGCCTCGCCGCACGGACACGGGTTCATCGCGGCGACCAGGAGGAATTCGGCCGGTAGGACCACCGATGCCGCGGCCCGGGAGACGCGGATCGATCCCTGCTCCAGCGGCTGGCGGAGCGCGTCGAGCACGTGCGGGGGGAATTCACCGAGTTCGTCGAGGAACAACACCCCGTGGGTCGCACACGACACCTCCCCCGGACGCAACGTCGGCGCACCACCGCCGATCAGGGCGACCATCGTCGTGGAGTGGTGCGGATCCCGGAACGGTGGTTCGTGCACCAGTTCGTGGGCGGGGATCGCCAACCCGGCCGCCGAATGGATCTTGGTGACCGCGAGCGATTGTGCCGGGTCCAGGGCGGGCAGGATCCCCGGCAGACGTCGGGCGAGCATGGTCTTGCCGGCGCCCGGTGGGCCGACCATCAGCAGGTGGTGTCCGCCGGCCGCGGCGATCTCCAGGGCCCGCCGCGCGGCGGCCTGGCCACGAACCTCGGCCAGATCCGGGCGGCGAGGATCGGTCTCCGGGTCGGGTTCGGGTGGCATCGGTGGCCACGGCTCGTCACCGGCCAACGCCAGGACCGCTTCCCGCAACGTCGAGACCGGCCGGATCCGGGCTCCGGTGACCAGAGCCGCCAGGTGGGCGGCCTCGCGCGCCACCACCAGTGTCGCGGCGTCGACCGCATCGACCGCGGGCACGATCCCGGGCACGTCGCGCACCGTACCGTCCAGGCCCAGCTCGCCGACCGCTCCGAGACCCTCGAGGCACTGCGAACCGAGTTGCTCGTCGGCAACCAGCAGCGCCAGGGCGATCGCCAGATCCAGACCGGAGCCGACCTTGCGGACCCCCGAGGGTGCCAGGTTGACCGTCACCCGTTTCTGGGGCCACTTCAACCCGCTCGACAACAGGGCCGCCCGTACCCGATCGCGGGCTTCGCGGCAGGCGGCGTCGGGTAATCCGACGATGGAGAAACCCGGTAGGCCGTTGGAGACGTGGGCCTCCACGGTCACGGGTTGACCTTCGACCCCCAGGACGGTGGCCGATGCAATCGTGGTGAACACGACCGACCTCGCTTTCCGTCGTGCCCCGTCGGGGGCGACGACGATCGATGACGACGAGGGCGGCGATGCCGCGAGTCCCACCTGGGTCCACACGGTAGGACCCGGGTGTGACACCCGGGCCGGTACCCCACCCGCAGGTGGG
>CAZVFF010000025.1:5529-15573 GCA_964626395.1 uncultured Iamiaceae bacterium
TTGACGGCCTGGGCGACCCCTTCGGCGGCGAGCGCCTCGGCGAGGGTCGAATGGGAGCCCAGGTGCACGAGACGCTTGATCGACGTCAACGCGATCGGCGGCAGCGCGTCCAGACGTGCCACGAAATCGGCCACCACCGTGTCCAGGTCGTCGACGTCGACGACCCGGTTGACCAGGCCGATCCGTTCGGCCCCGGTCGCATCCACCATGTCGGCCAGCAGGCACAACTCCATGGCCCGGTGCAGCCCCACCATGCGGGGCAGCAACCAGGAACCGCCGAAGTCGATCGACAGGCCCCGCTTGGCGAAGATCTCGCAGAAACGCGCCTCGGTGGACGCCACGACCAGGTCGCAGCCCAACGCCAGGTTCGCCCCGGCGCCCGCCGCCACGCCGTGGACGCGGGCGATGGTGGGTTGGGGCATCCCGTGCAACGCGAGCGCGGCCTCGTTGATCTGTTCCATACGGCGTGTCCAGTGCCGTGGCGGTACGTCGTCGGCACCGTCGGCACTCAGATCGGCACCCGAGGAGAACGCGTCACCTTCACCGGTGACCACGACCACCCGGATCGAATCGTCGTGGGACACCGTGGTGAACGTCTCGGTCAACGCGGTCCACATCGACTCGGTGATGGCGTTCTTGCGGGCCGGATTGTCCAGGATCACCGTGGCCAACCGGCCGTCTCGTTCCACGCGTACGGTCATGGCGCGCCACCGTAGCCCGGCGGCCACCGACGGGTTCAGAAGGCTCCCGCGATGACCTCGACCCGCCCATCGACGACCGCTGCGACGTCGAATCGCAGGTCCGCGAACCCTCCGGCCTGTTCATCCAACCAGCGCATCGCGAGGTGTCGGATGCGTCGTTGTTTGGCGGGGGTGACCGCGGACGCGGGGACGCCGTAGGCATCCGAGGACCGGGTCTTCACCTCGCAGAACACGACGAGACGTCCCCTGGTCGCGATGACGTCCAGTTCCCCGGCGCGGCACCGCCAGTTGCGCGCGGCGACGCGGAATCCCGCCGCTTCGTACCATGCACACGCGGCGTCCTCACCGGCGACCCCCAGGGCACGTCGGCGCGTCACCGCTGCGGGTGGGTACTGCTCGTGATCGGCCATGGGTCCCCGATACCACGGGGTCGTCCGATCCAAACATCCACCGGGACGGGCTCCGTCCCGGTCACCGGGTCAGTTGATGCGCTTTTCCTTGACCTTGGTGGCCTTGCCGACACGGTCGCGCAGGTAGTACAGCTTGGCGCGCCGCACATCGCCACGGGTGGCGACCTCGATCTTGTCGATGATCGGGGTGTGCACGGGGAAGGTGCGCTCCACGCCGACGCCGTAGCTGAGTTTGCGGACGGTGAAGGTCTCGCGGATCCCGTCGCCCTGACGACGCAGCACGACGCCCTGGAACATCTGGATCCGTTCCTTGTCGCCTTCGACGACGCGGACGTGCACCTTCAGCGTGTCGCCGGGTGCGAAGTCCGGGATGTCGTCCCGGAGGCTCTCCTGGTCGATCAGGTCGGTGGGGTTCATGATGTCCAGAATCTTACGGTTCGGGTGTGTCCGAGCCCAAAAGGTCACGCTCGGCCTCGCTCAACCCGCCCCGGGCGTCGATGAGGTCGGGGCGACGATCCACGGTCCGACGCAACGCCTCACGTTTGCGCCAGGCCGCGATGCGCCCGTGGTCACCCGAGCGCAGCACCTCGGGGACCTGCCAGCCCCGGTAGTCGGCCGGGCGGGTGTACTGGGGGTATTCCAGCAACCCGCTGCGGAACGACTCCTCGGTCGCCGATGCCTCGTTGCCCATCACGCCCGGCACCAGTCTGCTGGTCGCCTCCAGGATCACGAGCGCGCCGACCTCGCCGCCGGCGACGACGACGTCACCGATGGAGACCTCACCGTCGATCAGGTGGGTGCGGACACGTTCGTCCACCCCTTCGTATCGGCCGCACAGCAACGAGAACCCGCCGGACGCCGCGAGCTCGTCGGCCATCGGCTGGTCGAAGGTGCGCCCCGACGGGCTCAACAGAAGCAGCGGCCGGGGCGGGTCGACGGATTCGACGACCTCGAACACCGGGCCGGGGGCGAGCACCATGCCGGCCCCGCCGCCGAAGGGGGTGTCGTCCACGCTGCGGTGTGCGTCGTGGGTGCCTTCCCGCAGGTCGTGCAGCCGCAGGTCGACCAGGCCGGCGCGCCGGGCACGCCCCAGCAGCGAATGCGCCGCGTAGTCGTCGACCATGTCCGGAAAGATCGTGAACACGTCGACCCGCAGGGGCACGATCACCCGAACAGCCCTTCGGGAACCTCGACGACGACCGTGTCGGCGACCTCGGTGATGAACACGGAGGGAACCAGTGTCCCGTCGTCGAGCACCAGCAGATCGTGCGCGGGGTTCGCCTGCACCGCGGTGATCGTGCCGTGTCCGACCCCGTCGGTGTCGACGACCGTCAGGCCGATGATCCGGTGGACCCACAGCGTGTCGTCATCGTCATCGTCGAGGGCGGGTGCGTACAGCACGGTCCCGGCGAGCGCTTCGGCGTCCTCGCGCCGGTCCACCCCGGCGAAACGCACCAGCCAGCCCTTGGTGTGCCGTCGGCTGGACACGACCCGCAACGTCTGCTCGCCGGTCGACAACTCGGCACCGGGATCCAGACGTCCAGTGCGCTCGGAGGTGAGCGTGACCCGCACGTCACCGCCCGTACCGTGCGGGCGTCGGACGTACCCGACCTCGAGCATTCCGTCCTCGTCTCCGTCGGCGGGGATCGGCCCGGAGGGTCCGGCCGTGTTCAGTCGACGAACTCCACGTCGACCTCGCGCTCGGAACGGGCCGCGGCGGCACGCACCACGGTGCGGATCGCATCGGCGGTGTGACCCCGCCGGCCGATCACCCGACCCATGTCGCCGTCGGCGACCCGGACGTCGTAACGGTCCGGTTCGCCCGGGACCAGGTCGACCTCGACGGCCTCGGGCACGTCGACGATCGAACGGACCAGGTACTCCACCACGGCGCCGGTGTCGTCGCTCACGACGCGTCCTCGGTCACCGCGGGGGCGGCCGGGGTCTCGGGCATGCTGGTGGCACCGGCGGTGTAGGCGTCCCACACCCCGGCGACCTTCAGCAGTTTCTCGACCGTCTCGCTCGGCTTGGCACCGTGGTGCAGCCAGTGCAGCGCCCGGTCGCCGTCCAAGCGCAGGCCCGACGGTTCCAGGCGCGGCTGGTAGGTCCCGATGATCTCGATCGGACGCGAGTTCGTCGCGGCGCGCTTGTCGGTGGCGACGACACGGTAGGTCGGCTGCTTCTTCTTCCCCATCCGCATCAGGCGGAGCATCACGGCCACGGGCGATCTTCTTTCTCATCGGATGAAACGACGTACGAGTCTGCAGGTTGGAGGGCCATCAGTTCAAACCGGGGAGTTTCAGTTCACGACCCGGCTTCGGCCCGGTGCCCTTCGCGCCGGTGCCCGGAGCGGTGACGCGACCGGCCTTCTTGGCCTTGCGGCCCTTCTTCTTCTTGCGTTTGCCACCCGCCCCCACACCGATGCGCTTCATCATGCGCTGCACCTCGGTGAACTGACGCAGCAGCTGGTTCACCTCGGCGGTCGTGGCGCCCGATCCGTTCGCGATCCGCAGACGTCGCGACCCGTCGATGATCGCCGGTTCCCGCCGCTCCCCCGGGGTCATCGATCGGATGATCGCCTCCAGACGGGCGACCTCGGAGTCCTCGATCTTGGCGTTGCGCATCTCCTTGGGCAGTCCCGGCATCATGCCCACGAGCCCACCGATGGGGCCCATCTTCTTCACCTGCTGCATCTGCTCGAGGAAATCCTCGAGGGTGAAGGTGCCCTCCATGAGGCGTTCGGCGGCCTTCTCGGCCTCGGATTCGTCGAAGGCCTCCTTGGCCTTCTCGATCAGGGTGAGCATGTCACCGTGGCCGAGGATCCGCCCCGCGAGACGGTCCGGGTGGAACCGGTCGAAGTCGGCCAGTTTCTCGCCGGTGGAGGCGAACGCGATCGGTTTGCCGACGACCTCCTTGACCGACAACGCCGCGCCACCGCGGGCGTCACCGTCGAGTTTGGTGAGGATCACCCCGTCCAGCGACAACGATTCGTGGAAGTTCTCGGCGGTGGTGACCGCGTCCTGACCGGTCATGGCGTCGACGACCAGGAACGTGTAGTGCGGGTCGACCGCCTGCTCGATCCGTCGGACCTGGTCCATCAACTCGGCGTCGATCGACAACCGTCCGGCGGTGTCCACGATCACGACGTCGCGTCCCAGACGGCGGGCCTCGTCCATCGCGTCGGCGGCGACGGCGACCGGGTCGCCCTGCCCGCCGGCGACGACGTCGTCGGGCGCCGAGTACACCGGCACGCCCACCTGGGACGCCAGGGTGCGCAGCTGGGCCACCGCGGCGGGGCGTTGCAGGTCGGCACCGACCAGCAACGGGTTGCGGCCCTGGGACTTGAACCAGCGGGCCAACTTGGCCGAGGTCGTCGTCTTGCCCGAGCCCTGCAGCCCGGCCATCAGCACCACGGTGGGTGGCTGGGAGGCGTAGGTGATCTTGAGCGCTTCGCCGCCGAGGATCCCGATCAGTTCGGTGTGGACGATGTCGATGACCTGCTGGGCCGGGTTCAGGGCCTCGTGCAGTTCCGCACCGACACAACGTTCCCGGATGCGGGCCAGCAGGTCACGGACGACGACGAAGTTGACGTCGGCTTCCAGCAGTGCGAGACGGATCTCCCGGAGGACCTCGTCGACGTCGTCCTCGTCCAGGCGACCGTGGCCGCGCAGGCGTTTGAAGATCCCCTCGAAACGATCCGAAAGCGATTCGAACATCTACGCGTCCCCCCCGGTCACCCGGATCCGGTTGTCGACCTCGGCGACGCCGGGCACCGCACCAGCGGTCCGTTCCAGGTCGTCCCGGGCCCCCTCATCGGCGACCTCACCGGCCAGGATGATCCGCCAGGACACCTCGTCGGCCCCGCGGACGGCGACGACCTCGGGTTGGGGCAGGTGCCAGGTACGCGGGTTGTCGGCCAGACGGGCCCGGACACGTTCCTCCACGGTGGGTTCCGCGCCCGAACGGCGACGAGCGATCGCGAGCAGGACCCTGCGACGCAACTCGGGGCCGGCGACCGGGGTGACGAGCGCGCCGACGAGCGCGCCGAGCCCCAACAACACGACGCGGCGCAGCCCGATGCCACGACACAGCGCCGCGGCGAGACGGAACGGTGCTCCGAGCACTTTCGCGATCATGCGACCTCCTCGACGCTCAACAACGCTTCGACGAACTCGGCCGGTTCGAAGTCGACCAGGTCGTCGGCCCCTTCGCCCAACCCCACGAGTTTGACGGGGATCCCCAGTTCGGTCTGGATCGCCATGACGATCCCGCCTTTGGCGGAGCCGTCGAGTTTGGTCAGCACCACACCGGTCACCTCGGTCGCTTCGGTGAACACCTTGGCCTGGGTGAGTCCGTTCTGACCGGTGGTGGCGTCGATCACCAACAGCACCTCGGTCACCTCACCGGGCGCCTTGTCCGCCACACGACGGACCTTGGCGAGCTCGTCCATGAGGTTGGACTTGGTGTGCAGACGCCCCGCGGTGTCGGCGAGCACCAGCCCGGCACCGCGGGCGGCGCCGGCCTCGATGCCGTCGAAGACCACCGACGAGGGGTCCGCGCCCTCCGCGCCCCGTACGAACTGGGCGCCACACCGGTCGGCCCAGGTCTGGAGTTGTTCGGCCGCCGCGGCCCGGAAGGTGTCACCGGCGACCATGACCACGTCGGTGTCCGCACCGGTGTAGCGGGCTCCGAGCTTGCCGATGGTCGTGGTCTTGCCGACACCGTTGACCCCCACCACCAGCCACACGTTGGTCGTGTCGTCGTCCAGACGCAGGCTCCGGTCGGTCATCTCCAGACGCGCGGTCAGATCCGCCCGCAGGATGCCGAGCAGTTCGTTCGGATCCGAAATGGACTCGGCGTCGACCTGGGCTCGTAGGCCGTCGAGCACGTCGGTGGTCAGTTGCACCCCGACATCGGCGCGGATCAGCGCCTCCTCGAGTTCGTCCCAGGTCTCCTGGGAGATCCCGGAACGACCGACGACCGACGCGAGGTAGCCGGCGACCGTGCTGCGCGCCTTGGCGAGCCGGTCCCGCAGCCGTGGTTTGACCGGTGTCGCGGGTTCGACGACCGGGGGTTCGGCGAGTGCCGTGGCGGCCCCCGGCCCGGTCCCTGCCGGCTCCTCCGGTGGGACCGCGTCCCGGTCCCCGGGTCGCGGCGGTGTCTCGGTGGTCGTGCCGGGAAGTCGGCGCGCGACGACCAGCACCGCCAGGACTCCGATCGCCACGAGGACGATGATCAGGATCGGTATCCAGGTACTCATGAGGCAGACGAGCCTAGTGGGGTGCCGGTGCGGCGGTGCCGTCCCGACCGGGGCGTGTCAGTCGGCGGAACGGCCGAGCACCACCGACACGTGGGTCTCCGAACCGTCCCGGAACACGGTGAGGTCGACCTCGTCCCCGGGCTTGGACGCTCGGATCGCCGCCGCCAGGTCGGTGCCGCTGGCCACCGGGTTGTCGTTCACCTTCACCACGACGTCGCCGACCTGCAGGCCGGCTTCGTCGGCGGGTCCGGCGCTCTCGACGGACGCGATCAACCCACCGACCCGGGAACCGTCCGCGGAGCGTGTCTGGACCCCGAGGAAGCCGAACTCGACGGGTTTCCCGGCGACGAGTTGGTCGGCCACCGACTTCGCGAGATCGATCGGAATGGCGAACCCGACCCCGACGTTGCCGGGTGTCGACCCGGACTCGGTGCCCGAGATGATGGAGTCGTTCACGCCGATGACCTGGCCCTTGCGGTTGGCGAGCATCCCGCCCGAGTTCCCCGGATTGATCGGGGCGTCGGTCTGGATCAGCGCGACGGAGGCGTTCTCCTGACCGAGCAGGGTCCGACCGACCGCGCTGATGATCCCGGAGGTCACGCTCTGGGTCAACCCGTAGGGGCTCCCGACGGCGACGGCCATCTGGCCGACCTCCACGGGTACCCCGGTGCCCAGGGCCGCGACGGGCAACTCGCGGTCCACGTCGATGCGCACGACCGCCACGTCGGTGGACTCGTCTGCGCCGACGACCTCACCCTGGACCTGGGTCCCGTCGTTGAGCCGCACGGTCATCGTCGAGTTGCCCTGCACCACGTGCGCCGCGGTGAGGATGAGACCGTCGGCGTCGTAGATGAACCCGGAACCGAGGTCGTTCTCGCCCTGCAGTTGCACGGCCGCCGGCGACAGCGCGTTGGCCACCGCCGCGACCGGTTCGGGCTCGTCACCGGTCAGAGGCGCCGGGGCACCGGCACTCGCCTTGGTCACCTGGGCTTCGCCGAGCGCTTCGGCGACGGCGACGCTGGGTGACCGCGACGATGTGACACGCCCGCTGACGAACCCGATCGCCGCAGCGAGAACGACACCGACGACGAGCCCGGCCACGAGGCGTCCCGGTCCACCCCGGCGTCGGAGGGAGGGGGAGGAGGACGCCGGGGTGGACTCGGGAGAACGGGTCGGCGGTACGGGCGGGAGGCCCACCGCGCCCGGTACCCGGGGGTCACGGGGCGGGAACCACGCGTCGTCACGGGTGGGCGGTGACACGCCCGGATCGATGTTCCATTCCGAATCGTTCACGACTCGTCGCCTTTCGTCGTGCTCACGTGGCAGTCGGGTTCTTCCACGTCCACGAGCCTAGGGAGCCGTCTGGAAATCCCGGATAAGAGCCTCCGGGATCGGCCGTGTCCGGGGCGCCACCGGCCGAATCGACGGTGGGCAGCCACACGACGAAGGTGGATCCGCCCCGCCCCGACGCCAGGACCCGCACCCGACCACGGTGCGCCTCGACGATCTGTTTGACGATCGTCAACCCCAGACCGCTGCGTCCCTCGGCCCGGGCACGGTCCGGTTCGCCCCGCCAGAACCGGGTGAACACGCGCTCCCGGTCCTCCTCGGCGATACCCGGTCCGGCGTCGTCGACCGCGAACCAGGTCCAGTCACCGTCACGACCGGCACCCACACCCACCTCGGTTCCCGCCGGCGCGAGTCGGATCGCGTTCGCGAGCAGGTTCGCCATCACCTGGCGCAACGCGACGGCGTCGCCCAGCACCCACAGGTCGTCGGCGACGTCGTCGACGACGGTGAGTTCCCGGACCGCCGCCGGGGCCCGGAACTCCTCGGCGGTCGCGGCGACGAGCGCGGTGACGTCGACGGGCACGTGGTCGTGGACCGGTGCCCCCCGGTCCGCGTAGGCCAGCAGATCGTCGACGAGACGGGAGATACGTCCGCTGGAACGTCGGACGACCTCGAGTGTGCCGGCGAGCGATTCCACGTCGGGTTCGGGGTCGGACAACGCGACATCCACGTTGGTGCGGATCACCGCGAGTGGGTTGCGGAGTTCGTGCGACGCCTCGTGGATGAAGCGTCGCTGACCTTCGAACGCCTCGTCGAGACGTTCCAACATGCCGTCGAAGGTGTCGGCCAGCTCACGCAGTTCGTCAGCGGGACCGGGCAGCCGGATCCGCCGCGACAGATCCGTGGCCTGGATGTCGCGCGCGACCCCGGTGATCCGACCGATCGGTGCGAGCACCCGACCCGCCACGAACCAGCCGACCAGCAGGCTCGCCAGGAACAACATCGGCAGGACCCCCAGGGAGATCCGCCGCAGCGTCGCGAGTGTGCGTTCGTCGGCCCAACGCTGCACGACCCCGGCGTTCGCGATCGTCACCGCGGTCGTGGCGTCTTCCCCGTCGTCGGCGTGGGCGACGATCAGCTGGACGTCGCCGGTGGCGATCGGACGGCGGTGCAGTTCGTACTCCAGACCGACGTAGATACCGGCCAGGACCAGTGCGGCGAGGCCGAACAACAGGAACGAGTAGATGACCGTCAGCCGGAACCGGATGGAACCGATCCACGGCGGCAGACGGTCACCGAACCGTTGGAGCCGACCCACGGGAGATGCCGTCCCCTAGTCGGTGCGGAGCCGGTAACCGGCGCCGACCACGGTGTCGATGGGTTGATCCTCCCCCGTTGCTTCGGTGAGCTTGCGACGCAGCGTGCCCACCGTGACCCGGACCGTGTTGGTGAACGGGTCGGTGTTCTCGTCCCAGACGTGTTCGAGCAGCCGTTCCTGGGACAACACCTCACCGGCACGGGTCATGAAATAGCGGAGCAGGGCGAACTCCTTGGCCGTCAGATCGACGGGGCGCCCGTCGCGCAACACCGTGAACCGGGCGGTGTCCATCACCAGGTCGCCGACCTCGAGCACGGCCCCCTGACGCGACGCGTCCCGGCGGAGCAGCGTGCGGACCCGTGCGGTGAGTTCCTCGAAATCGAACGGTTTGGCCAGGTAGTCGTCGGCGCCCTCGTCCAGACCGGCCACCCGGTCCCCGAGCGATCCCCGGGCGGTGAGCATCAGCACCCGGGGAGCCGGCTCGTCATCGGCGGGAGCCAGCATCGGGTCGGTCCGCAGGCGTCGGCACACGTCGAGTCCGTCCATGTCGGGCAGGTTCAGGTCCAGGCACACCAGGTCGTAGGCGTTGATCGACAGTCGGTCCAACGCGGTCGCGCCGTCGGGTGCCAGGTCCACCGCATAGCCCTCGCGTCGGAGCCCCTTGGCGAGGGCCTCGGCCAGATCGGGTTCGTCCTCGACAACCAACAGGCGCATGTGGAGACTCTACGGCCTGACCGGGATTCCGACGGTGCCGTGTAGCGTTGGACCCTCATGACCGTGAGCGAGGAAACGACCGTCGAGGCCGCCGACCTGGAGCGGGTGCTGTTCGAGGTCAAGAAGGTGATCGTCGGCCAGGATCGGGTCGTCGAACGCCTCCTGGTGAGTCTGCTCGCCCGCGGCCACTGCCTGCTCGAGGGGCTCCCGGGCCTCGCCAAGACCCTGGCCGCCGAGACGCTGGCCACCGTGGTGGGCGGCACGTTCCACCGGATCCAGTTCACCCCGGACCTGCTGCCCGCCGACGTCGTGGGCACCCGGGTGTACCGCGCGTCCACCGAGACCTTCGAC
>CAZVFF010000026.1:0-15503 GCA_964626395.1 uncultured Iamiaceae bacterium
GAAGATCCCCCGCAGCGGCGTGACCGTCATGGCGGTGCTCAACGGGTCGTCGGGTCGGAAGTGGAAGATCCCGTCGCGGAACCCGTTGTTCAACCGGAGCGTGTGGTACACGACAACCACCAGCGCCGCGACCCCCCGGAGCCCGTCCAGGGCCGGTAGGCGTTTCGACACGGGTTCTCCTCGGTCGCGGTCACGTTTCGGGGCGGTCGACCCCGGAACGTGACGCTATCGGTGCGTGGAATCGATGAGAACGTGCACCGCGGGTGGGTTCAGAGGAAGTCGCGACGCAGTTCCTCGGCCGAACGTGGCGACAACAGGCCCGGTGCGATGTCGAACACGGTCATCGCCCCGGACCGACCGTCGGTCGCGAGACGGTGCGTGGCGCGTGCGTACGCGACGACCACGCTCGCGGTGAACGACGGGTTGTGGCCCAGCGTCAACGCGTACTCCACGGTGTGGTTCGCGCCGTCGGCGGTGGTCCCGCTGCGGATCACCCGCCCACCGTGGGGCATGGCGGCGTGGTCCCGGGCGAGTTCGTCCGCGGAGATGAACGTCACGGTCGTCTCGTAGGGGGCGAAGTAGTCGGGCATCTCGACGATCGCCCGCCGGACCTCGTCGGGGTCGGCACCGTCGTCGAGCACCACGAAACACTCCCGGGTGTGCGACGTCGCCGGCGTGAGGTCGGGGCGCTGCCCGGTCCGGACGGCTTCCAGCGCGGCCTCGTCGGGGATCGTGTACTGCACCCCGCCGGCGACCCCGGGGACCCGTCGGACCGCGTCGCTGTGGCCCTGGCTGAGCCCGCGTCCCCAGAACGTGGCGGTCCGTCCGTCGGGCAGGACCGCGTCTGCGGACACCCTGGCGATGCTGAACAGGCCCGGGTCCCACCCGGTCGAGATGACGGCGAGGTGCCCCGAGGCGCGTGCCGCGGCGTCGACGGTGGCGAAGTACTCGGGGATCCGGGCGTGGGTGTCGAAGGAATCCACGACGTGGAAGTCGGCGCACAGTTCGGGCACCTGTTCGGGCAGGTCGCTCTTGGAGCCCCCGCAGGCGACCAGCACGTCGATCTCGTCGGCCATGCCGACGGCGGCCGAAACGTCGAAGGTCGGGGCTGACGTGTCCAACGAGGCCGGGTCCCGCCGGGTGAACACCGCCACGAGTTCGGTGTCGGGGTTCTGGCTGATCGCCGCTTCCACACCGCGGCCCAGGTTGCCGTAGCCGTGGATCGCCAATCGGATCGGTTCGGACATGTCGATCTCCTCGCTGCCCGGGCGTCACACCCCGACGTCGGGAGGCTACCGGTCCAGATACCGGTGGATCGCCTCGTGGTACTCGTCCTCACCGAAGGTCCACTGTTGGAGATCCGCGTCGGCCCACGCGGTCGCCATCGCCGGCATCGAGGTCGAGATCGCCGCGAACATCGAACGGGACACGGCCAACGGGCCGGGCGGCATCGCCACCAGTTCGTCCACGATCGCCGCGGTCGCGGCTGTTCGGGTGTCGTCGGGAACCAGGCGGGTCACGAACCCGGTGCGCAACAACTCGCCGGCGTCGACGACGCGCCCGGTGAGCACCCAGTCGCGGGCCACGGCCAGGCCGACCTCGCGCACCAGGATCGGCACCCCCGCCCAGGTCAGGGGCATCCCGATGGTCAACTCGGGGATCCGCAGACGGACGGTGTCGGTCGCGATCCGCAGGTCGCACGCCGCGGCCAGCAGTGCGCCGCCACCGATCACGTGGCCGTGCAACACCGCGACGCTGACCTGGGGCAGGCCACCGAGCTGGGCCGTCAACCGTTGCCAGGTACCGGTCAGGTGCCGTCGGGTCGTCCAGTCGCCCGTCACCGGTTCGTACGCGCTCATCGTCAGGTCCGCACCGGCGGAGAACGCCCGGCCCGCGCCCGACAGCACCAGTACCGACACGTCGGGACGTTCCGCCAATTCGTCGAATGCCGCCTTCAACGACCGGCGGACCGCGTCGTTCAACGCGTTCAGCCGGGCGGGACGGTTCAGCTCGACACGGGCAACGCGTCCGTCGACGGTGAAGGTGACGGGTCGTTCGTCGTGGTCCATGCCGAGAGTCTGTCAGCGTCGGCCCGGCGGGTACCACCGACCGACCAGTGCGCCGCGACCAGTGCCGTCGCGAGCACCAGCACCCCGACCCCCTGGTGGATCACCCCGAGCGGCGTTGGGACCCGCAGCACCAGGGTGAACACCCCCAGCACGAACTGGGCGACCACGACCAGCTCCAGGGCGAGCGCGATCGACCGTGCACCCGCCCGGTACAGGATCCAGGCCACCCACAACGCCGCGAAGGCGACCACGACCGCCCACCAACGGTGCAGGAACTGGACCCCCATCGGGTTGTGGATCAGGTTCGTCCACCACGGCGACATGTCGTGCGCGGACGCCGGCAGGAACGTGCCGTCCATCGCGGGCCAGGTGTTGTCGACGAAGCCGCCCTGCAACCCGGCGAGGAACGCACCGAGCAGGAACTGGACCGCCAGGATCACGAAGAACGGCGCGATCCACCGCCGGGGTCGGCCCCGCACCCGGGGCGCACCCCTGCCGAGTGCGCGCAGATCCAACGCCGTCCACAGCACCGCCGAGAACAGCAACAGTGCGGCGAACAGGTGGATCGCCAGGCGTTCGTGCGCGACCGATGGTCGGTCGACCAGACCGGACGCGACCATCCACCATCCGATCGCGCCCTGCAGACCCAGCAGGGCACCCAGGCCCACGATCCGCCAGCCGTATCCCGGGGGGATCCGTCGTCTGGCCAGGAACCAGACGAACGGGACGACGATCACCACGCCGATCAACCGTCCGATCTGGCGGTGGATCCACTCCCACCAGAAGATCGGTTTGAACTCCGACAGGGTCATCTGGTTGTTGACCCGCTCGTACTGGGGGGAGTCGCGGTAGTTCGCGAACTCGGCGTCCCAGTCGGCCTGGGTGATCGGCGGGATCGCCCCGCTCACCGGGTCCCAGGTCGTGATGGACAGGCCCGACTGGGTCAACCGTGTCGCCCCACCCACCACGATCATGATGAACGTGATCCCGGCGACGATGAACAACCACCAGGCGAGCTGGTTCGGGCGGCTCGAATCGGGCTCGGTGACCGGTTCGGCATCGGGGGTCATGACCGCCGCTGGTTGACTGGCCATTTGCAGGATCCTACCGGTGTCCCGGGTGCGGTCCCATTTCCGATCCGCTGGCCGACGGGTGACGCGACACCACGGGTCCCGGTGGTCTGGAAGACTCTCCGACCATGATCCGGATCGGTTTCCTCGGCACCGGGCACATCGCCGGTTTGCACAAGTTCCTGCTCGACACCTGCGGCATCGACAACGAGATCGTCGCCGTGTGCGACCCCGACACCGCACGCGCCGAGGCCTTCGCAGCCGACTGCGGCGCACAGGTCACCGACGAGGCCACGCTGTTGGAGATGGTCGACGCGGTGTACGTGACCACCTGGACGGCCGAACACCCGCGGCTGGTCGCGGCCGCCGCAGCGGCGGGACGCGCGGTGTTCTGCGAAAAACCGTTGGCGATCGAACCGGACCAGGTGGCCGAGATGGTGCGGGTGGTGACCGAGGCGGGGGTGATCAACCAGGTCGGGTTGATCCTGCGGTTCCTGCCGCCGTTCCGTCTGGTGCGACGCCTGCTGGCCGATGCACGGGCCGGTCGGGTCCTGGCCGTGGTGTACCGCGACGACCAGTACCTGCCGATCGGCGGGAGCTACGGATCCACCTGGCGGATCGATGCCGCGAAAGCCGGCCACGGGACCGTGCTGGAACATTCGATCCACGATCTGGACATCCTGACCTGGCTGTTCGGCCCGGTCGAGGCGTTGTCGGCGACCACCCGGAACCACCACGGTCACGAAGGCATCGAGGACGTCGCAGCGGTTCGAATGGACTTCGCCTCCGGCGCGACGGGCACGTTGACCTCGATCTGGCACGACATCGGTGAGCGCGAAAGCCAACGCGGGATCGAGATCTTCTGCGAACGGCTCCACATCCGGATCGAGAGCGACTTCACCGGACCGGTCCGGTGGCAGTTCGACGGCGCCGAACCCGAGGTGCTCGAAGCCGACGCGCTCGCCGCCGTCGTAGCCGAGGACGACGACCGGGGGAATCCTGCCCGTGCGTTCCTGTCGGCGATCGAAGCCGGCCGGGCCGCGTCGCCGGCGTTCGCCGACGCGATCACCGCGCACGGACTGGTCGAAGCGGTGTACCGTTCGGCCGCGTTCGACGGAGCGGTGATCCGCGACATCGGACGTTGAGGAAGGATCCTCCGCCACGGGGTGGCCCCGGGCCGTACACTCGTGAGGTTCGTCGCAAGGGGAGTTCGGTGCACCGTTCACGGGAAAACGAGCTGCTGACCACGGCCGGGCTCCGCGCGTTGCTCGCGCACGTCGACGAGGTCGTCATCTGCTGCGACGAGTTCGGCACGGTTCGTTTCGCCAGCGAATCGTTCCGCACCCTGTTGGGGTACGCACCGGATCTGTTCGTGGGACGCAACATCGTCGAGATCGTGCACCCCGACCAGATCGACCAGGCCGTCGAGGCGATCGCACGCTGGGAGGGTCGGGCCGGTGCCCCCCGGGGCGACCCGATCACGGTACGTGCAGTGGACGGTGCCTGGATCGAGGTCCGCTACGACGCCGCGCTGGGTCCGGATTTCGGTGACATCGGCTCGCTGATCATCACCCTGCGCCCCGAGACCACCGTCGACCTGGCCGAACGCGAACTGCGTGCCCGGGTCCTCAACGACGACCGGATCATCCGGCTGTCCTCGGCGTTCCTGAACCTGCCCACCGACGATTTCGACAGCGGTCTGGACATCGCGGTGTCCGAGCTGGCGTCGCTCGAGGACGTCACCCGGGTGTCGGTCTGGCGGACGGCCGGTCCCCACGTGGTTCGCCGGGCGGTGTGGGAGTCGTCCTACGGGGCCCCCGAGGTGCCACTCGCTCCCCGGATCCGGATCGCGGACTTCCGGAGCCTGCAACTGGCGGCGCAGGGTCGCGACACCCTGTTGTGCGAACCGTGGCGTCTCGGTGACGAGTTCACCGCGGAACGGGACATGTACGTCGCGGCCGGCACCTCGTACTGTCTCATCTCACCCATGAGCGCCGCCGACGAATTCGTCGGGATCGTCATGGTCGAGTCCACCCAGCCCCGCGAGATCCGGGCCACCCACCTGGCCGCGGTGCATTCGGCGTGCGCCATCCTCGCCGAGGCGTTCCTGCGCAACGACGTGGAGCGCCGACTCGCGACCCAGGCGCTGACCGACCGGGTCACCGGCATGGCGAACCGCTGGGCGTTCGACGTGGAGCTCGAGTTCGCGCTCGACGACCTGGCCGACGGCATCGCCCGAGGTGTGGCCCTGGCCGTGATCGACCTGGACCGGTTCAAGACCGTCAACGACACCTACGGCCACGCCGTCGGAGACCGGTTGCTGTTCGACGTCGCCGAACGACTCCGGGACCACGCCGCACCCGCGGTGACCCTCGCCCGGCTCGGCGGCGACGAGATCCTGGTGTTGCTCGAGGACGTCGCCGAAGCCGAAACAGCGCTGCACATGACCGAGGAGCTGCTCAGCGCGCTCGACCGTCCGTTCGACCTGCCCGATGGTGCGTTGACCCTGACCGCCAGTGCCGGAGTGGCGCACACCGACGACGGCCAGACCGAGACCGGCGAGTTGATGAGCAAGGCCGACGTGGCCATGTACCGGGTCAAGAGCCGCGGCGGTGACGGGGTCGCGCTCGCCGACGCGCACGCCCATCGGGAGCGGTCCGCGCGGCTGCGCCTGGAACACGAACTCGCCCGCACCATCGCGGTGGACGGCCTCGAGGTGCACTTCCAGCCCGAGTTCGAGTTGCTCAACGGTCGGCTGTTGGGTGCGGAGGCGCTGGTTCGTTGGCGTCACCCCCACCACGGTCTGCTCACCGCATCGGAGTTCGTGTCGATGGCCGAATCGGGTGGGATGATCACCGTGTTGGGCCGCCAGGTGCTCGCCCGTGCCTGTCGGACGGCGGCGCCCTGGTGCGCGCTGTTGGGTGTCGGGGGATTCAACCTGCGGGTCAACGTGGCGTCCCAGCAGCTCAGGCAGGTCGACTTCGTCGACCGGGTCGCCGAAGTGCTCGCGGACACCGGCCTGCCCGCTTCGGCGTTGTGTCTGGAGCTGACCGAGTCGGCGTTGCTGACCGATCCGGTCGTCGCCGCCGAACGGTTCGGGGAACTCCGCGAGCTCGGCGTCGGCCTCGCGATCGACGACTTCGGGACCGGCTACTCGTCGTATCTGCAGTTGCGGTCCCTGCCCCTGACCGCGTTGAAGATCGACCGGAGCTTCGTCACCGGTCTGCCGCGCAGCGAAACCGATTCGGCGATCGTGTCCGCGACGTTGGATCTGGCCCGGGCGCTCGGCCTCGGTGTCACCGCCGAGGGGGTCGAGACCGAAGCCCAGCGCTCGGCGTTGATCGAGCTGGGCTGTCCGGCGGCGCAGGGGTACCTGCTCGGTCGCCCCATGGCCGCCGACGCGTTCGCGATGTTGGTCGAACGCGCTGCCTGAGGCGCGCCGCGTCGGGTCCGTCCGCGACACCGGTCGGTCGGACCCCGACCGGTCGGGGTGGTCGTCCGGAGCCGATCAGCCGGGCCGGAGCAGAGGCGGGTTCATCCGCGTGGCCGGACCCCGTCGGAACAGTTCGGCCGGTCGACCGGGCCCGTTCGGGGTCGTCGTGCCCACCGGGATCACGAACCCGGGGGTGGACAGGACCTTGCGCCGGAAGTTGCCCGGATGCACGGGGCGACCCCACGCGGCCTCGTACACGCCACGCAGCTCGACCAACGTGAAGGTTTCCGCGCAGAACGCGGTCGCCAAGGTCGTGTACTCCAACTTGGCGCGCACCCGTTCGGTGGCGTCCGCGATGATGCGGCGATGGTCGAAGGCGAGGGTGATCCCGGCCTGCGGGTCGTCACCGCCGGCATCCAGATCCTCGATCGTCCAGAACCGGGCGGCCGCGGCGTCGTCCCCGGCCTCGGGGTCGGCCATGTCCGGTCCGAAAGCCAGGTACGCGACCGACACGATGTGGCCGCGGGGGTCCCGACCGGGGTCCCCGTAGGTACCGAGCTGTTCGGAGTGGGACACCACCATCGCGGCCTCCTCGGCCAGTTCCCGGTGCGCGGACCCCTCCAGGGTCTCGTCGGCCCGGGCGAACCCGCCGGGCAACGCCCAGTGGCCCCGGAACGGGTGTCCGCCGCGTTCGATCAGCAACACGGCGAGCCGACCGTCCCGGATCGTCAGGCACGCCAGATCGACCGTGACCGCCATCGCGGGGTGGTCACGGAGCGAGTACGACGCCAGGAATTCGGCTTCGGTCGGGTCCGTCGGCTCCACGGACATCGCGTTCAGACGATCGCCACGCCCTTCATGGCCAGGTATTCCAGCGCGCCCATGCGCATCTCGGGGGACACCCCGACGGTCAGATCCACCAGGACGGTCGGGTCGTACCGCTGCTTCAACGCGTCGTCGGTGGTGTCCTTGACGCAGTGCGAGGTGGCGATCCCGCACACGTCGACCCGGTCGATCCGTTCTGCGGCGAGCAGGTCGGCCAACGAACGCCCGTCGTCGGTCGATCCCTCGAACGCGGAGTACGCGGCGGTGTGTCGACCCTTGCGGACCACGTGGTCGACCTCGCCTTCCACGCCGGCGGTGAACGCCGGGTGGAATTCGGCGCCGGGTGTGTCGGCCACGCAGTGGTCGGGCCAGGTGGTGACGTAGTTGGGTTGTGCGTCGTTGAACGATGCGAAGTGCTCGCCCGGGTCGATGTGCCAGTCGGCCGAGGCGATGATCGTGGCGTAGCGGTCACGGTTGGTCCGGATGTACCCGTCGATCGCGGCGGCGCACGCGGCGCCGCCTTCGACGGCCAGTGAGCCGCCCTCGCAGAAGTCGTTCTGGACGTCGATGATGAGCAGCGCCCGACGTTGCGGTGTGCCGGGTTCGGTGGACATGACGGGAACCTCCTGGTTCGTGTCGGTCAGGCCGGCGCCATGGCCGGGCGGGACGGGATCTCGGTGGCGACCAGGTGCGGTTCGCCGGGCGCGATCCGTCTGGCGGATCGGGGAAGTGTCTGCAGCGTCGCCCGGCAACGCTGCCGGGCCGTGTCGAGGTCGTCGGCGGCGGCGTCGGTGTGTTCGCCGGCCACGATGTAGTCGATCTGGTGGCCGCCGTCGGTGGCGACGTTGTGGCCGGGCGCGCCCGAGAGGACCTCGTAGTGTTCGCCGGTGAGGGTCCCGTCGGCGTCGAATCGACGCAGCGCGCGTTTCACGCCACCGCGGGAGGCCTTGTTCTCCGAGACCTTCGCGACCGGTTCCATCCGGCCGGCCCGTTCGATCGCCACGAGCTTGTAGACGAACCCGGCTGCGGGGTATCCCGAGCCGGTCACCAGGCGTGCGCCGATGCCGTAGGCGTCGACGGGTGCGTCGTGCAGCACCAGGTCGGTGATCCGATATTCGTCCATGTCGCCGGACACCAGGATCTTCGTGTCGGTCGCACCCAGATCGTCGAGTCTCGCACGGGCCGCCGCGGTGACCTCGACCAGGTCGCCCGAGTCGATCCGGATGGCACCGGGCCCGGCGCCGCCGCGGGCACGGGCGGCGTCCACGGCGGCGTCGATCCCGGCGCCGATGTCGTAGGTGTCGACCAGCAACGTGGTGTGCATGCCGTAGGTGTCCAGTTGCGCACCGAACGCCTCGACCTCGTGTTCGTGGGCGAGGGTGAACGAGTGCGCCGCGGTCCCCACGGTCGGGATCCCGTGGCGGCGACCCGCCTCGAGGGTCGCGGTCGCGTCGAACCCGACCAGGTACGCGGCCCGGGATGCGGCCACGGCGGCCTCTTCGTGGGTGCGGCGGGCACCGAATTCGGCCAGGGTCACCGGCCGGTCGGCTTCGTGTGCGGCGAGCACCATGCGGGCACCGGCGGCGGCGACGGCGGCGTCGTGGTTGAGGATCGACAGGACGACCGTCTCGAACAGGGTGGCGTCGGCGAAGGTGCCACGGATCCCCAGCACCGGCGAGTTGGGGAAGTAGACGTCACCCTCGGGGTAACCCCAGACGTCGCCGGTGAACCGCCAGTCCTCGAGGGAGCGTGCCGCGTCGAGGGTGACCGCGCCCGAATCGACGAGCCATGCCAGGGTCGCGTCGTCGAAGCGGTAGTCGCGGATCGCTTCGATCACCCGGGGGATGCCGGCGACGATGCCGTACCGTCGCCCGGCCGGCAACTCGCGGCAGAACACCTCGAACACCGCGGTCGCGTCCGCCACCCCCGATGCCCGGGCCGCCGACGCCATCGTGTACTCGTAGCGGTCGGTGAACAACGCGGTCGTCATCGGCGGTGCCTCCACGGAATAAACCTCAAGTTGAGTCAATGCTGCCACCGGGGGGTTCGAACGACAACCCGTCGAGGGTCACACCGTGGGCGACACCGTGGCAGACACCGTGACCGGGTCGCCGACCGCGACACGCCCGGGGGTGTGGATCGCGCAGTAGACCCCCAGGTTCGACCCGTGTTCGGCACTGATCGTGCGCGACGTGGGTTTGTCGCGGGGCAGTGGTGGTCGGTCCCCCAGGGCCGGCTGCACGCGGCTGGGCATCACACACCGGATCGTGAGCATCTCCACGGCCACCGACGCCGTGCCGAGCGTGACCTTCCGGTGCATCCAGTCGTCCTCGACGAATCCGTCGGTGTGGCCGGTGTCGATGAACGCGGTGGGTCGGAAACGACGGATGTCCCAGTCGCCGTCGGGGTGGTGTTCGGCGATCGCCGCCAGACTCGCCGAGGTCAACAGGTGCGCCCCGTACAGGTCGACGAAGCTGCCGACGGGGATGTCGATGTCGAACCACTCCGCGTCGGGTGAGTCGTCGATGTCGAACGCGAACTCGTAGACCCCGTTGGCGTGTTCGGTGTCCGCGGTCGCCAGCGTGACCGGGAAACCCATCCAGTCGCTCAACACGTCGTCGATCCCCGCATCGTCGGGACGGTGCACCGAACCGTCGGGCAGGGTCATCGTCACCGAGCCGTCGTCGCCCGTCGACGCGAACGCCTCCAGGAGTTTCCCGTGCCGTTTGGCCGACAACACCTTGTCCGATCCGACGTCCCGCAACGCGTAGCGACGGTCGCCCAGCACCCCGGTGGGTCCGATGTGCAGCTCCGACATCGGCTCGCCCTGGAACGATTTGACCGGGAACCGCCACAACTCGGCGACGGTCCCCACCGTTTCGGTGTCCCCTGTGGTCTCCATGGTCCACGATCCTCGCAGCAACCGGCCTCGCCGTCCACGATCGGGTCGGTTCCCGGTTCGGATCACCTGTCGCCGGTTGGCCGGTCGGTCAGGTCGTCGGTGCGCCCCGCCACTGGTCCTGCATCGAACCCCGCAGCGAATCCAGGTAGCGGAACTGGGCGCCGATGCCCACGAACGCCAGCCCCAGGTACAGCAGGTACCACCACCGCGAGGTGTGCATCAGCTCGGTCGCGTCGGCCCGGGTGAACTCGTCGGTGCCCACGCTACCGACCAACAGCATCACACCGGTCACCATTGCCGAGGCACCGCCGAAGGCGCTCAACACCAGCAACAGCACGGTGGGCAGGTTCGCCGCGAGGGTGATCACCGCCAACGCGATCCCCACCAGCACCCCGACCGACACCACCGCCCAGGACCACGACACGCCGAACGCGACCATCACGGTCGTGCCCAGCGCGAAGCCGATCGCGGCCATCGCGAGAACCACGGCCACCTGGTAGAACGCGTACGCGAGCGTGCCCAGCACGAGCGCCGACACGCAGGCCACGATCCAGGCGACGAGCGTCCGCAGGAAACCGACGTCGTCGACCCCGGCCACGATGCCGGCTCCGAGCACGAACCCGGTGAACGCACCCCACATGGCGATCACGAAACGCATCGCCACCGCCCCCCGGAAGCAGAACAGGCCACCCACGACCAGAGCCAGGATCCCGATGACGACGTCTTCCGCACTCATGGTCGCGTTCTCCCTGCCGGGTCGTGTACCCCGGAGCCTAGGTGAGCCGTGGCGGGCGCGACCGGCACGAACCCGGGGTCGTCACGGCGCCGCGCGGGCTGCGAGTTCGTCGACGACGGCGTCCAGTCCTCCGGGCGGGTCCAACCCGACGAGCGCGTGCAGGAACAGCCCGTCGCCGAGGAGCCGCACCTGGACGCGCAACGGGGCCGGGAGCACCGCGAGCGGTTCGGCGTACCGTTCGAACGCCCGGGCGATCACCCCCGCCAGGGTCGTTTCCGCACCGTGGAGCGCGGCCAGGATCGTCTGCCACAGATCCCGCTCGGCCGTCGAGACCGGTGCCGGGTCCAGGTACCAGCGGACGACCGCGCCCGGCTCGGCGGGCGCGTCGGCGATGGCGTCGTCGATGCGCGCCAGGACACGTTCGCCGAACGCGTCGAACAGGGCGTCCTTGCTGGGGAAGTGGTAGAGCAGCCCGCCCTTGGACACCCCGGCTGCCTCGGCGACCGCCTCCACCGTGGCCTCCGCGGCGCCCCGATCGATCAGGATCCGTTCGAACGCGTCCAGGATCGCTTCACGATTCGACGGGCGGGCCACCTCAGGCCTCCCCGGTATCCGTCGGGGCACTTCCCGTCGGCGGTGGGGTGCGGCTGTTCACGGCCGCCCACACGGCGACCGCCGCCAGGCCGATCGCGGCGACCAGGCTGGCCACGTGGGTGCCCTCCACGAACGCCACCCGGGAGCCGGCCAGTAGCGCGTCCGCGAGGTCGGCCGGGAGATGCTCGGCGGTCAGCGCCGCCGCGCCCAGGGTCTCACGGGCGTAGTCGAGTGCCACCTGCGGGACCGGGATCACGTCCACCCGGGGCCGGTAGACCGCCGCGAGGATGCTTCCCAGGATCGCCGTGCCCAACGCGATACCCAGTTCGTTCGCGGTCTCCGACACCGCGGCGCCCGACCCTGCCCGTTCCGGCGGGACGGCCGCCAGGATGCCGTCCACGGCGACGGTCATCGCGGCGCTCAGACCAGCGTTCAAAACCGACACCGCGACCACCGCGAGCGCCAATGAACCGTTCACGTGCAGCAGGGTCATGAGCGCGAATCCGACCGCGCCGATTCCCAGACCGGCGGCGATGACCCGGAACGGGCCGATGCGCCGGGCGACCAACGGTGCGGTGAGCATCGCCGCGGCGGCCACCGCCGCCGCGGGTAGCAACACCACGCCGGCCGCCAGCGGTGACATGCCCACCACCAGCTGCAGGTACTGGGTGATGATGTACAGCGACCCGGCGAACCCGAAACACGCCAGCAGGTTCCCCGACACCGCCATCCGGAACTTCGGGAGTCGGAACAGCGCGATGTCGATCATCGGGTTCTCCACCCGGCGTTGGCGACGGACGAACAACGCGCCGGCGGCCAGACCCACCGCGAGGGTGACCCCCACGATCGGCCGGACGCCGTCGGCGGCGAGGGTCTTGATCGCGTACACCAGCGGAAGCATCGCTGCGATCGACAGCAGCGAGCTGGCCGGGTCGAACCGACCCGGGTGCGGGTCGCGGGATTCGTCCAGCAGGCGGGGGGCGACCACGAGCAGCAGCAATGTGAAGGGCACGTTGACCACGAAGATCGACCCCCACCAGAAGTGCTCCAGCAGGAAACCACCCAGCAGCGGGCCGATCGTGGATCCGACGGCGAACGCGGTCGCCCAGACGGCGATGGCCATCTGGCGTTGCCGGGCGTCGTCGAAGATGTTCCGGATCAACGACAGGGTGGACGGCATCAGGGTGGATCCGGCCACGCCCAGCAGGGCGCGGGCCGCGATCAGCATGCCGGCACTCGTGGAGAACGCGGCGATCAGCGACGCGACGGTGAACCCGGCCGCCCCCATGAGCAGCAACCGGCGCCGCCCGATGCGGTCACCGAGCACGCCCATCGTCACCAGCAACCCGGCCAGCACGAACGAGTAGATGTCGATGATCCACAGCAGTTGCGCGCTGGACGGTTCCAACGACTCGGACAGCACCGGCACGGCGAAGCCGAGCACGGTGCCGTCGATCGAGATCAGCAGGACCGGCAGTACCAGGACCGCGAGGCCCAACCAGCGTCGGTCGGCCCGGTCGCCCATTCGGGTTACTGTACCGTCTGGACGGTTCAGTAACGAATCGTGTGACGCGACCTCGCAGCGGGGTCGCGCCGGGGATTCAGCCGAATGAACCCGGCTTGTCGGGAATGTCGGTGCGGGCCGCGACGTTCATGCGGTTCCACACGTTGATCGCCGCGATCGCGGTCAGGATCGGCACGATCTCGGCGTCGGTGAAGTGCTTGGTGACCTGCGCCCACACGTCGTCGGTGACGCCCTGGTCGGCGATGAGGGTCACCTGCTCGGTCAGCGCCAGGATGGCCTGCTCCTTCTCGTCGAACCAGGCCGGGGCCTCGCGCCAGGCCGGGATCAGGTTCAGCTTGCGTTCGTCCATGCCGTCCCGGACCGCTTCGGCGTGGTGCATGTCCAGGCACCACGCGCAATGGTTGATCTGCGATGCGCGGATCTTGATCAGGTGCCCGAGCTCTTTGCCGATCCGTCGCGAGTGGACGTACTTCTCCACTTCGACCACCGACGCGAACGCCTTCGGGTCGACGTCGTTGATGGACAGGCGCTGGTGCTCGGACATGGGGATCTCCTCGATCTCGTGATTTCGTCGATACCCCGGGTTCAACCCCGGCCGGTCGGTGCGCTATTCCGTGTGTGACGCATGGACACCGCCTGCGTCGTCGGCGGGTTCGGCGAGCAGCTGTCCGATGCGGGCGCCGACCACCAGGTCGTCGACCGCGCCGAAATCCAGTGCACGCAACCGGCCGTTCCGGTCGATGAGGATCTGGGACGGGGTGCCGCGTAGTCCGTAGCGGCGCATGGTCGACGGGATCGCAGAGCGCGGGTCGTCGTGCCGGTCGATGCCGACGGGGAAGGAGATCCCGAACTCGGACAGGAACACCGTCAACGCGTCCGGACCGGTCACCTCGTGGTGTTCGAAGACCGTGTGCAGGCCGATCACGACCAGTTGGTCGTCGGCGAACGCGCGGCGGACCTCGACCACCTGGGGCAGCGCCGTGGTCACACAACCCGGACACAACATCTGGAACGCCTCGATCAACACGACCTTGCCGCGCAGGCCCTCGAGGGTGAGCGGTTCGGAGTTCAACCACTCGTCCACGTCGAGTTCGGGGGCCACGGTCGCGTCCGGTGTCTTCACACCCCCGACGCTACCGGCGTCTCAGGGGGTGACGATCGGGAAGTCCGGGTCCGGTGGTGCGGTGAACGCCACGAGTTCGGCCAGTACGGCCGCGTCGCCGGTCACCGTGATCCGGCCGTCGCCGAACGCCTCGAACGGGTCGATCGAACGGGTGAGCAGCCCGATCAGGGTCCGACGCTCCAGGGAGAAGACCGTGACGTCGCCGGTGACGGCGTCGACGATCCGGTGGTGCAACGCGCCGTTGCGCAACTCGGTCACATACGTGGTGTCCTCGTCGGTCACCTCCCAGGCGATCACCAGATGGGCGTCCCATGCGGCGGGGCCGTCGATCCGTGTGGCCAACGCGTCGAACATCTGACCCACCGCGAGGGCGCCGACGATGTCGGTCGATCCCCGGTTCGGGGTGCCGAAAATGCCGTCGCGCAGTTCGGTCGCGCCGGCCAGATACGCGTTGCGCCAGATCGCGTTCTCCGCGCCGAACGCGAGTTGTTCGAACGCGTCGGCCAGCAGTGCCTTCGCGTCGGCGTCGTCGGGATCGGTGAACACCAGGTGCTTGGCGACCTCGGCGCACCACCGGTGGTCCCCGTCGTCGAACGCCCGCCGGGCCACCGCGTACGCGCCGTCCCGGCCGCCCATCGCCTCGACGTACCGCGGCGCGACGACCTCGGGCGGGTGGGGCCACAGGTTCGCCGGGTTCGCGTCGTACCAGCCCATGTAGCGCTGGTAGATGGCCTTGACGTTGTGGCTGACCGACCCGTAGTAGCCGTGGACGTGCCACTGCGCGGCCAACGCGGGTGGGACCTCGATCATCTCGGCGATCTCGACACCGGTGTGGCCGCTGTTCATCAACCGGAGGGTCTGATCGTGCAGGTACTTGTACATGTCCCGCTGCGCGGCGAGGAACCCCACGGCACGGTCCCGGCCCCAGGTGGGCCAGTGGTGCGACGCGAACACGACGTCGAGCCGGTCACCGAACAGGCCGATCGTCTCGGTCAGGTAGCCCGCCCAGGCGTGCGCGTCACGGACCAACGCCCCGCGCAGGGTCAGCACGTTGTGCAGCACGTGCGAGGTGTTCTCGGCGGTGCACAACGCCCGGCGCTGCGGGAAGAAGAAGTTCATCTCCGCGGGCGCCTCGGTGCCCGGGGTGACCTGGAACTCGATCTCGACCCCGTCGACGGTCATCGTCTGGCCGGTGTGCGTGATGTCGTGGGTCGGTGGGATCAACG
>CAZVFF010000027.1:0-15446 GCA_964626395.1 uncultured Iamiaceae bacterium
TCTGAACGGGTCGTCCATCCGCCCCGGCCTCGTAGCACGCATGCTACGCTTTGGCGGATGAGTTCGAACGAGCCCTCGATCGAGACACTTTCCCAGCGGGAGTTGCGCAACGAATCCGGGCGTGTACTCCGGTCGGTGAGCGAGGGGCACTCGTTCGTCCTGACCAACACTGGCGTGCACGTCGGCAGGATCGTGCCCCTGGACGCACCCTCGCCGGGCTTGCCCATCGCGCGACCGGCACGGCGCACCGGTGGCTGGGCAGCGCTCGCCATCGAGCGCAGGACGTCCACCGAGAACCTGGCGGAGATCCTCGATGATCTGCGGGCGGACCGGTTGTGACACCGGACCCGGTCGTCTACGTGGACACCTCCGCCCTCGGCGCCCTGCTCATCGAACAGCCGGAAAGCGCAGCGGTCACCGAGTGGCTCGACCGGACCCCGGCACGTCTGGTCTCCAGCGACCTCCTCGAAACCGAGCTGCGCCGTTTGGCGGTTCGGCAGGGGCTGGCTCAGTCCGATGTGACGCTCCTGCTCGACGGCGTCGCGCTGGCGGCACTCGACCGCGCCGTCTACCGGAGTGCCGGATTCCTGCCGATGCCCTACCTGCGGACCCTCGACGCGCTGCACCTGGAAGCGGCGATGCGGCTCGACGTCTCGGCGGTCCTGACCTTCGACCGCCGGCTCGCCGAGGCGGCCGGGTCCGCAGGCCTCGAGGTCATTTCACCGGGTACGACCCCAGCGGAGTGACCGGTCCCCGGAGAGAAACTCGTCGGCTCCCGTGGGCGCAGATCCGGGTTCGCCATCGGCCCTTGGGCGCCGGCCCGAAGGTCCGAAGTCGTCCTGGTGATCCGCCCGGGCCCACCTTGTAGCGACTCTCTCATGATGGTCGGGTCCCGGGCCGACTCTTGTCGCTCCGACACTGGACTCGCGGGCCCCCGGACAGGGAACCGTCGGTCTCTCGGGCGCGTCAGCGGGCGCGTGGCCGGTCAGCCGGAGCCGTGGGGCTCGTCGAACAAGCGGCTCTACCCTGGGATGATGGCCAACGCCTCGAACGTCCCTCTTGACGGCAAGATCTTCGCCGGTGTCAGTAACGACGAGTCCGGTCAGGTGGGGGCGTCGACGCGTTTCCGGTACCACCAGGATGACGACGTCATCTGGGCGGAATACTCCGGCGGGGAAATTCGTCGGGGTCACCTCGTCGGTACCCGCGCCGGCGATCGACTCTCGTTCCGGTACGTGCACCTCGACGCAGACGGCGAAACCGCCTCCGGAGCCTGCGACAGCCGGATCGTGCTGCTCGACGACGGTCGTGTCCGGTTCGAGGAGTCATGGGCGTGGGAGTCCCGGCCGGGAACCGGGACGAGCATCGTCGAGGAGATCCGGGATCCATGATCGATGATCGTCGAGTGCTGCGGGCCGTGGGCTTCGATCTCGACGGGACGCTCTTCGACCATCGAGGAGCGGCAACCGATGGTGTTCGGGTTTTCCTCGAGAGCTTCGGCGATGAGCTGCGCGCAGATGCGCTCGATCTGTGGTTCGCCGCGGAGGATGCGGAGTTCGAGCAATGGCGAGCGGGTCGGATCAGTTTCGAGGAACAGCGGCGACGGCGGCTGCGGCGTGTCCTGACGGCGCTGCAGCTGGATTTCGTCGACGAACCGACCGAGCTCGACCTGCTCTTCGAGCACTACCTGGACGAGTATCGACGCGCGTGGCGACCGTTCCCCGATGTCGCCCGGGTGCTGATTTCCCTTCGAAGCAACGGGCTCCGGATCGGGTTGCTCACCAACGGGAATGAACAGCAGCAGTTGGAAAAGCTCGAGGTGACGGGTCTCACCGGGCTCTTCGATGTCGTGTGTGTTTCCGAAGCGATCGGTATGCCCAAGCCCGATGCCGGGGCGCTCCGGAATTGCAGGCGGTGATCGACGCGGCACTCGTCGAAGCCGGGGGTCGAACAGACGGCCGATGACGGAATGTGGTGTGGAAGCGCTTCGACCTGAATACCAAATATTGGCAACATGGCCTCATGGCCACGAATACCTCGATCAGCCTGGACGATCACTTCGCGGAGTTCCTCACCGAACAAGGTAAGGGGGCGGTGCCGATCCGCGAGCGAGGTGGTTCGTGCCGCCTTGCGATTGTTGGAGGAACGGGAGCTCCATCTGACGGCGTTGCGCGATGCACTCGCGGCGGGTGAGGCGAGTGGTGCGGCGGAAGTCTTCGACTTCGATGCGTTCATCGCCTCGAAGACTTCGTGAGCGAACTGCGGCTCACCCCGGCCGCCCGGGCGGACCTCTCGGATATATGGAATTACGCCGAGGCACGGTGGGGTGTTCCGCAGGCTCGGACGTACCTTCGCGAGATCCGTGACGGACTCGAGCGACTCGTCGCTCGCACCGTTCGGGGTATTTCGGGCGCGGGGATCACTGCGGTGATGACCACTGGCAGGCCGTCGGTCGTTTCGTCGAACGGCATTCGGAGAGCTGGGCCGAAGCGCTCGGATGAGCTGGTTGCCCGTGCGCGATGCGGCCCGTAATGTAGGTACGTACCTACCTCGGGAGGTGGCTGCGATGACGACGATGTCGGCCCGTGAATTCAACCGGGATGTCAGCGCGGCCAAACGTGCCGCCAAGAAGGGGCCGGTGACGATCACCGACCGCGGCGAACCCGCGTTCGTCCTGCTGTCCATCGAGGACTACCGCAAACGCACCGAAACGCGCGTGTCGCTGCTCGAGCGGTTGCAGATGAGCGAGGACATCGATTTCGAACCGGTGATTCGGCGCGAACTGCCGCGTCCCGCAGAATTTTGAACTACCTGCTCGACACCAATGTCATCAGCGAACTCCGGAAGTCGCCCGGTCGGGTCGACGCCCGGGCCGCGTCGTGGGGAGCGTCACTCGCGGCAACCGATCAGTTCTTGAGTGTGGTCACCGTGTTCGAGCTGGAGCTGGGGCTGCTGTTGATCGAACGTCGCGACGCCACCACCGGCCACATGCTGCGTCGATGGTTCGACGAGGTCGTGCTCGGTGATTTCGGCGATCGCACGTTCGTCGTCGACCGCGAGATCGCGCGGACCGCGGCGCGACTGCACGTGCCCGATCCGAGACCGGAGCGTGACGCGCTCATCGCGGCGACCGCGATCGTGCACGGGCTCACCGTGGCGACCCGCAACGTCGCGGACTTCGCACCGATGGGGGTGCCGGTCGTCGACCCGTGGGAGTCGACGACCAACCGTCGGTGACCGACCGCACGGTGGATGTTTGAAGTCGCGTGACGCGGGGTATCCGACGTGCATGGACACTGCGATGATCCCCACCACCACCCCACCCGCCGAGACGTACCGGGCGCTCGCGCCCGCGGACGTGGCCGAAGCCCGGGCCGACCGGCGCCACGGTCTGCTGGGTCTGGACACCTACCGGCGGGTGCTGATCCTGGAACCCGCCCGGCAGATCCACACCTTCGGCATGCGCTTCGCCATCGACGTGGCCTGGTGCGACCGAGCCGGCGAGGTGCTGCGCGTCGCCCGGGTGGAACCGAACCGGTTGAGCGCGTGGGTTGTCCGTTCCCACCGGATCCTCGAGGCCGAAGCGGGCACGTTCGATCGGTTGGGCATCTCCGCCGGTGACCGGGTCGCGACCCTGCCGGTGGGTGGTGACCGGGGGACCTGGCTCGTGAAGTGTTGACCGTCCCGGCGGGTTCCGCGCCAGACTCGGGCGATGGAAACCGCCGGCGCGCTCGTGGTCGTGGGCACCCCCATCGGCAACCTGGGTGACCTGTCGCCACGCGCGGTCGACACGCTCGCCGACGCCGACGCGATCGCGTGCGAGGACACCCGGCGCACCGGCCGGCTGCTCGCCCACCTGGGCATCGCCGCCCCGAAGCTGCTCGTGGCCAACGAGCACACCGAGGCCGACATTGCCGCCGACCTGGTGCGTCGGGTCGCCGCGGGTCAGCGGGTCGTGTTCGTCAGCGACGCCGGCATGCCGGTGATCTCGGACCCGGGGCAACGGGCCGTCGCCGCCGTGGTCGACGCCGGCCTGACCGTGGAGGTGGTGCCGGGGCCGTCAGCACTCGACACCGCCGTCGCGGTGAGCGGCCTGTCGGCCGGACGGTTCACCTTCGAGGGTTTCCTGCCCCGCAAGGGACGGGTGCGACGGGAACGGCTGGCCCGGATCGCCACCGCCGACCATCCGGTCGTGCTCTACGAGGCACCGCACCGCCTGGCACGCACGTTGGGCGATCTCGCCGGGGTCTGCGACGGCGACCGACGGGTCGCCGTGTTGCGTGAGCTCACCAAACTGCACGAGGAACACTGGCGGGGCACGCTCGCGGACGCGGTGGCGATGGTCGCCGAACGCGAACCCCGCGGCGAATACGTGCTGGTCCTCGCCGCCGCCGACCCGGCACCCGCAGCCGACGACGCGACGTTGCGGGCGGCCCTGGCCGCCGAACGGGACGGCGGTGCGACCACCCGGGACGCAGTGGACATCGTCGCCGCACGATTCGGGGTGGCCCGCCGGCACGTGTACGACCTCGCTGTCTCCGCCGGTGACCGCGGCGGTACGGTGGGCCCGTGACGATCGACGGATCCCGGGGCGGAACGAACAGCGGGGGACTCCCCGCGGGGTCGGTCGTGCCGGGGGCCGACATCTGGGACGACGACGAGGACGACGTGATCGACCTCGACGAACGCCGTGCCCACGAGTACGCCGAAGCCGCCGACACCGAATGGGACGACGAGAGTTGGCTGCACGACGCGCAGGTGGTCGCGCACGTCGACGACGACGGTGCCCACGACGGCTCCCGCGGTGTGGAAGCCGACGACGACGAGGACACCGAGGCGTTCGGCACGAAAATGCAACGGTGGGGGACGTCCTCGATGCTGGGCGTCACCCTGTCCGGGGTCGGTTTCGGAATCCAGAAGGTGCTGGAACCCCGCGAGACCACCCAGATCGAGATCCGCGTCGACGACGACACCAGCGACCGCCTCGACCCGGTCGAGGTGAAACTCGGCGAGGACCCCGAACACTCGGTCGCGGTGCTGCGGCCCTGGTTGCGGGGCCGCGACGTCGAACCGGGCGCCTGACCACTCATCGGTATCCTGACGACCGTGCCCGACGACGCCGGACGTTTCTACGTCACCACACCCATCTACTACGTGAACGACGCCCCCCACGTGGGCCACGCCTACACGACCGTCACCGCCGACGCGCTCGCCCGCTGGCACCGGTTGCTCGGCGACGACGTGTTCTTCCTCACCGGAACCGACGAACACGGCCTGAAGGTCCAACGTGCCGCCGAGGCGCAGGGGCTCGAACCGTTGGCCTGGGCCGACCGGACCTCGGAACGGTTCCGTGAAGCGTGGGACCTGCTGGGCATCACCCACGACGACTTCATCAGGACCTCCGAGCCGCGCCACCACGCTGCCGTCCAGGAGCTGCTGAGGCGGGTCCACGACAACGGCTACATCCACAAGGGCACCTTCGAAGGCCTCTACTGCGTGTCGTGTGAGGCGTACTACGACGAATCCGAACTCGTGGACGGGAACTGCCCGATCCACAAACGGCCCGTCGAACAGGTCGTCGAGGAGAACTACTTCTTCCAGTTGTCGCGCTTCACCGAACCGTTGCTGGAACACTTCGAAGCCCACCCCGACTTCGTGCGACCGCAGGGCAAACGCAACGAGGCGCTCGGGTTCATCCGTGGCGGCCTGCGCGACTTCTCGATCAGCCGCACCTCGATCACCTGGGGGATCCCGCTGCCGTGGGATCCGGGCCACGTCACCTACGTGTGGTTCGACGCGCTCACCAACTACCTGACCGCGGTGGGCTACGGCGTCGACGACGACCGGTTCGCGGCCTGGTGGCCCCACGCCCAGCACGTGATCGGCAAGGACATCCTGCGGTTCCACTGCGTCTACTGGCCGGCCATGTTGATGGCCGCCGACATCGAACCGCCCCGGCACGTCGACGTGCACGGGTTCCTGCTGGTGGGTGGGGAGAAGATGTCCAAGTCGGGTGGGCTGACCGCGATCACCCCGGCCGAGTTGGTCGACGAGTTCGGTGTCGACGGGGTCCGTCACCACCTGCTGCACGACCTGGGATTCGGTCCCGACGGCGATTTCAGCGAAGAGGCGATGATCGCCCGCTACAACGCCGACCTGGCCAACAACCTGGGCAACCTGACCTCCCGGGTCGCCACCGTGCTGGACAAGAAGTCCGGCGGGATCGGTACCGCCCCGCGGGCCGATTCGCCACTGGCGGCGGTCGCCGCCGAGGTCGTCGCGGAAGCGACCGCCGCGTGGGACGCGGTGCACCCGTCGGTCGCGTTGAACGCCACCTGGCGCCTGATCCGCGAAGCGAACGCGTTACTCGAGGCGACCGAACCGTGGAAGGCCGACCCGGGCCCCGCCGTCGACGGTGTGCTCGGTGACGCCCTGGAGGTGTTGCGGATCGTCGCGATCCTCGCCTCACCGGCCGTGCCCGACGCGTGCGCCGAGATCTGGCGGCGGATCGGCTGCGACGGTGCCGTCGAGGACCAGCGGATCCCGGCCGACACCGCCTGGGGTGGTTACGTGGCAGGCCGACCCGTCACCAGGGGCGCGCCGTTGTTCCCCCGCATCAAGGCGACCTCGTGAGCGGAAAGGACGTCGACCACGCCGCATTGGCCGCGGCCGGCCCGTGGATCGACACCCACTGCCACCTGAGCCTGGACGACGCGCACTCCGCCGACCCCGACGTCGCCGACACGGTCGACGAGGCGTCCCGTTCGTTGGCCGAAGCCGCCGGGATCATCGACGCAGCCCGCACGAACGGGGTGCAACGGTTGGTCACGATCGCGACCGATGCGCCGTCGGCACGGGTCGGGATCGAGATCGCCGCCGCGCACGACGGGGTGTGGGCCACGGTCGGACTGCACCCCCACGACGCGAAACGCGGCACCGGCGGCCTGGAGGAACTGCTGGGTGCCGGCGGGGTCGTCGCCGTGGGTGAATGCGGCCTGGACTACCACTACGAACACTCGCCCCGGGATGTGCAACGCACGGCGTTCGCCGAACAGATCGCCATGGCTGAACGCCACGACCTCGCACTGGTGATCCACACCCGCGAGGCCTGGGACGACACCTTCGACATCCTCGACGCCGAGGGGATCCCCGAACGGACGATCATCCACTGTTTCACCGGCGGCCCCGACGAGGCCCGCCGATGCCTGGACCGGGGCGCGTACCTGTCGTTCAGCGGCATCGCCACGTTCGGAAACGGCACCGACGTGCGTGCCGCGGCGGCGTTGTGCCCCGCCGACCGGTTGCTGGTCGAGACCGACAGTCCGTTCCTGGCCCCTGTGCCCTACCGGGGGAAACCGAACCGCCCCGCCTGGGTGCCCGTGGTCGGCGCGCACGTCGCCGCAGCTCGGGGTGAGACACCCGCCGAGGTGGCCGCGGCGGTCTGGACGAACGCCGAGACGGTGTTCGGAATCGCCTGACCGGGTCCGGCCCGCGATGACCCACACCCGACGCCGGGTCACTCGACTGCTCGAATCCCACGGCCTGGCGCCCAGCCGCGCGTTGGGCCAGAACTTCCTCGTGGACCCCAACACCGTGCGACGCATCGCCCGACTCGCGGATGTCGGACCGGACGACCGGGTCATCGAGATCGGTGCCGGGGTCGGATCACTCACACTGGCCCTGGCCGAGACCGGCGCGCAGATCACCGCGATCGAGATGGACCGCGGCCTACTCGGTGTGCTCGACGACGTGCTCGCCGACACCGACGTGCGGCTGGTCGCGGGCGACGCCCGCACCCTGGACTGGGACGCGTTGACCGCCGGCGCCGACCACGTGCTCGTCGCGAACCTGCCGTACAACATCGCCACCCCGCTGGTGTGCGACCTGCTCGACGACGTGCCCCGCCTCGTCCGGATGCTGGTGATGGTCCAGGCCGAAGCGGCCGACCGGTTGGTCGCCGGACCGGGCGATGCCGCCTACGGGATCCCGTCGGTCAAGGTCGCGTACTGGGCGACCGCCCGCCGGGTCGGTCACGTGGGTCCCGACGTGTTCCTGCCCCGCCCGCGGGTCGACTCCGCACTGGTCGAGATCGTCCGTCACCCCGACGGACCCGCCGTGGACGCCGAGCCGCGGGTGGTGTTCGACCTGGTGCGTCGCGGGTTCGGCAAACGCCGCAAGATGTTGCGTGCCAGCCTGCGGGGTGTGGTCGACGCCGACGGGTTCGCACGCGCCGGGGTGGACCCCACCGCCCGCCCCGAGACCCTGGGTCTGGATGCGTGGGCGGCGCTCGCCGCGACGGTCCGCGGGGTCGGTTAGGTTCAACGGTCGGCGGCTCCGACCGAATCAGCGAAAGGACGTCGATGGAACCGATCGACCTGGCCCGCGCGACCACGCCGGCCATCCGGGACTTCACCGCCGCGTTCATGTTCGACCCGGCGACGTACCGTCGAGGCGCCGAACTGGGCCACGAGGCGCTGGATTTCTACTTCGTGGGGCGCGGTGGCGTGCTGGGTGAGACCACCGGCGCGGTCGTCGCCGCGGCGTTCGTGTTCTTCGCGCCCGATCTGGTCGTCGAGGCCTGGGACCGGGGTGCCGCCGTCGGGCCCCGCCACATGTCCGCGGTCGCTTTCGCCGAACAGGGCCACCGGTGGGCCCGGGAACACATCGACGATTCCGGTGCCGTCGAGGCCGCCGGTGTGGTCGCACGCCTCGGCGGCAAGGTCGTGGACGCCGCGAATCCGGCCGGCGCACCGCTGTTCGCCGGATGGCGGGCACTGGAGGCCCCGGCCGACGTCGTCGCCGCCGCGCACCACACGCTGAACGCCCTGCGGGAGCTGCGCGCCGCGCTGCACGCCGGAGCGGTGCTGGCCACCGGACTCGAACCGGGCGAGTCGGTGCTGCTGGCCGACCCGAACCTCGCTGCGATCCACGGCTTCGACGGCGAACCAGCACCGGCAGAGGCCCGCCGGGGCCTGCTCGACGACGCCGAAGCCGGGACCGACCGGGCCATGGCCGGCCCGCTCGGGGTGTTGACCGGTGGCGAACCGGACGAGTTCGCGGCAGCCTGCGCGGTGCTCCACGCCCGCCTGTGACCCCGCAACCGGTGGTGGTGACCGCCCCGGCGAAACTCACGGTGTCGTTGCGCATCACCGGTGTGCGCGCCGACGGCTACCACCTGATCGACGCCGAGATGGTGACGCTCTCGCTCGCCGACGAGCTGACGATCGACCCGGACGGTGACGGCATCGAGATCGTCCCCGCCGCGACGGGTCTGCCGGTCGTCGCCGACGCCGACAACAGCGTCGCACGGGCGTTGGCGACCATCGGACGCACCGCGGCGGTCCGGCTGGTCAAACGCATCCCCGCCGGGGCCGGCCTGGGGGGCGGATCCGCGGATGCCGCCGCGGTGTTGCGTTGGGCCGGGGTGGCCGACCCGACGGTCGCGCTCGGCCTCGGCGCCGACGTCCCGTTCTGTGTGCGGGGTGGCCGCGCCCGGGTGACGGGTATCGGCGACGTCGTGCAGCCCCTGGACCACGTCGAGGCGACCTGGACGTTGTGCATCCCGCCGGTGCCGTGTTCCACCCCGGAGGTGTACGCCGCCTGGGACGCGCTCGGTGGCCCCCGCGCGGAGGGCTCCAACGACCTGGAACCCGCCGCGTTGGCGGTGGAACCGGGCCTCGCCCGGTGGCGGGACGAGCTGGCCGAGGCCACCGGCCACACCCCGGCGTTGGCCGGTTCGGGCGGTACGTGGTTCGTGCCCGGCGACCATCCCGGCCCCGGGCGGATCGTGGTCCGTGCCGTACCCGGGTTCGACGTACCCGTCGCCTGACCCACCGGAACCCCGGAAAACACCGAGAACACACGTCGGATACGACCTGCTCCGATGTAACATCAGGTTATGTTGATTTTAGAGACGGGGACACGGCGGTGAGTTGCGCGGCGGTCGAGGCGGCCACGTTCGTCACCACCCTGACCGATCCGGACGCCGTCGACCCGTCGTGGACCGGCGCCAAGGCGGCGTCGCTCGCCCGCGCCCGGCGCGCCGGGATGGCCACCCTGCCCGGGGTGGTGTTGACCACCGCCTACACCGAACGGATCGACGCCGGCGGGGACGTCGCCTCCGCCGACGCGACCCGACGCGCGTTCGAACTCGCCGCCGGCGCCGAACGGTCCCTGGTGGTACGCAGCTCGTCGACCCTCGAGGACACGGTCGACTCGTCGATGGCGGGCCAGTTCGAATCGGTGATCGACGTGCGTGGGTTCGACGCCTTCGTCGACGCGGTCGGTGTCGTGTTGGATTCCCGGGAACGGGCCGGTGCATCGGGCACACCGATCGCGGTGCTGGTCCAACCGTTCCTGGAACCCCGTCACGGCGGTGTGCTCTTCGGTGTCGACCCGGTGTCGGGTCGCAGCGACCGTCGGGTGGTCAGCGCCGTGGACGGCGGACCGGACCGGTTGGTGTCCGGCGAGGTCGCCGGGTCCCGGTACGTGCTCGAACCGAACGGACACGTCGTCCACTTCGATCCCGCGGACGGCCCCACACTGGCCAGGGACGACCTGCGGAGACTGTCGGCCCTGTCGGCACGGGCCGCTGCCGAGTTCGGTGGCCCCCAGGATGTCGAGTGGGCGATCGACCACGACGGTGAGCTGTGGTTGTTGCAGTCCCGGTTCGTGACGACCGTGATCCGCGGTGTGCCCGCCGGCCCGGTCTACGGCCCCGGCCCCGTCGCCGAGACGTTCCCCGAACCGCTCACCGAACTCGAGGAGGACCTCTGGCTGCCCCCGTTGAAGGAGGCCGTCGAGACGGCGGTCCTGATCGCCGGTACCGCGACCCCCGCCCGGATCGCGGCCAGCCGGGTGGTGGTGACCGTGGGTGGACACGTCGCGATCGACCTGGAACTCGCCGGTGAGATCACCCCGCGGCGTCGCTGGTGGGACTGGTTGAACCCGCTGCCCGCCGTGCGACAGGTGCGCGCCGCGTGGCGGGTCGGCCGACTCCGCGCCGCGATGCCGGACCTGGCCGAACACCTGCTGGACCGGGTCGACGCCGACCTCGAGGCGATGCCGACGCTCGAGGAGCTGACCGACCGTCAACTGCTCGCCCTGTTGCAGCGCAGCCGCCGTGTGCTGCGTGCCCTGCACGCCCACGAGATCCTCATCGGCATGTTGACCGACACCGGCCACAACCGCATGACCGGCGCATCGGTGGCGTTGCGGATCCTCGACGAGGCCCGCCGGGAAGGCCTGGACGACGCCGAGATCGTTCAACGCAGTCCGGCGGTCCTCGCGCTCGCGCCACCCCGGGTGGGACACGACGTCGCGTTGCCGTCGCACGCCATGTCGATCCCGTTGGGAACCGACTGCGAGAACGCGAACGACAACGGCATCCTGCGTGAAGCGTTGCGTCTCCGGGTCCGCTGGCTCCAGGAACTGTCCGGCCGCGCCGCCTGGCTGATCGGTCAACGACTGGTCGCCGCTCGGGCGATCGCCACGCCCGACGTGGTGCGGCACATGACCCTGGCCCACCTGGAAGCGGTCGTGACCCATCGCGCGGTCGTCGTGCCCGAACTGTTGCGGCCCGAATTGCACGAGCCCGGCGACCCCCTGCCGGCCCGCTTCCAACTGTCGGACCTCGGTCTGGCCGTCCGGGTCGAACAGACCGGCGTCACCTGCGGCGGGACCGGCGCGGGTGGCGGCACCGGTCACGGCCGGGTCACCCACGACGCGTCGGACCCGCCGCCCGGGACGGTGCTGGTCACCACCACCCTGCAGCCCGGGCTCGGCCCGCTGCTGGACCGGCTCGAGGGAATCGTCGCCGAGACGGGATCGGTCCTGTCGCATCTTGCGATCCTGGCCCGGGAGGCCGGCGTGGCGACCGTCGTCGGGTTCCCCGACGCGACCGGCCAGCTCGCCGAGGGAACGACCGTGGACGTCGACGGCATGACCGGGCAGGTCGTGATCACCACCGAGGAGGAACGATGAAGCCGATCGCCTGGCTCGCCGCCGCGTGCACCGCGGTCGGATCGGCCGTCTACATGGTCGTGTCGCTCGCCCGCTGGGAATGGAACCGTGCATTGTTCTTCGGTGTGCTCTTCCTGATCACCGAGGTCGCAATGGCCAGCGCCCTGGTGTTGCGCAAGCTGAACACCGTGCTCGAGGTCCGCGAGGACCGCGACCCGGAGATCGCCGAGATCCTGCGGGCGACCCGGCCGGCCCGTCCGAACCGGTTCGCGTGGCTCGACGACGCCGTCAGGCGCAACCAGGTGTTCATCATGTTCCTCGTCGGCGGTGGAGTGGTGCTGTCGGGGGTGGCCTGGGTCGTCGACCGGATCGCGGGGGCGACCTCCACACCCGCACGGGAACGTCGCCTCGCCGCCCGGTTGACCGACATCGCCTACCCCCGGGGCGGGCTGATCCTGGACGACACCACCGTGCTGGCCCAGGAGGTCCCCGGTGCCGACGACGGCCAGATCCGTCACCTGCTGCGACGCGCCGGGGAGGGGACGTGAACCGCCGGTGGGTCACCGTGGCGTTCGTCGCGGTGACCGTCGTCGTGTTGGGCGTCGGCTTCCGGGTGTTGGCCGACGCCACCCAGTCACGTCACCACCGGATCGATCCGGACTCGACGATCGAACTGGTCGTGCAGGCCTCGAGCCGTGATGCCGAAGCCGGACAGAGCCTGCAGGAGCTGGTCACCGCCCAGGTGCTGCGGTGCCGGTTGCAGGGCCATTCGGACCTGGTGGGCGACGTCACGGCCGCCGGTCGCCCCGGACGGTTCCGGGCGGTGCTCGGCCCCGCGATGGACCGCACCGATCGCCGTCAGTTCCGTGGTTGCCTGCAGGACTGGTCGACCGATCACCTCCGCGTGGAGGTCGTGCGTCTGGACGTGCGGTGACACGCGTGGCCCGTGAACGCCTGCAACCGCCGGCCACGCTGGTCCACGTCCACGGCCGGGTCCGCTGGTTGCCCTGGGCCGTTGGGACCGTGTTCGTCGCATTGGCGATCGGCGCCCGGTTCGACCTGCTTTTCTGGGACGCACCGATCACCCGCGCCGCGGTCGCCGCCCGCACCCCGGGCAACATCGACTTCGCGCGGTCGGTGTCGTTCCTCGGGTCCACCCGTGTGGTGCTGGCGGTCGCCGCCGTGGCCGCGCTCGTCGCACTGGTCCGGTCGCGGCGACTCGCTGCGGCCATCGTCGTGATCGCCGCCGCCCGACCGCTGGTGGAATGGACCATCAAGGAACTGATCGCCCGACCCCGCCCGCCGCTCGCGGACCGGCTCGTCCTGGGCACCGGCTGGTCGTTCCCGTCCGGCCATCCACTCGCCGCCGCGGCGAGTTGGTGTCTGATCCCGCTGGTGGTCGAACTGTACGTGCGCCGCCCCTGGATCTGGTGGGCCTCGGTCGTCGCGGTGTGGACGGTCGCGCTCGGGGTCGCGTGGAGCCGCGTCTGGCTGGGGGTGCACTACACCTCCGACGTGGTCGCGGCGTTGTGTCTCGCGCTGTTGGGTGTGTTGGCCGCCGAACACGCCATGGACCGGACCGGCACCAGGTTGGTCCCGACCCACCACCGGCACGGGTTCAGACGCCGAGCAACAGACGTGGCGCCGAGTGGTCGCGCTCCAGGTCCAGCAGCGTCGACTTGGCGTCGAGTCCGCCGCCGTAACCGGTCAGACGACCCGACGCGCCGATCACCCGGTGACACGGCACGATGATCGAGATCGGGTTCCGGCCGTTCGCGGCGCCCACCGCCCGCGCCGCGCCCGGACGGTCGATCCGGGCCGCGAGTTCCCCGTAGCTCCACGTCTCGCCGTAGGCGATCCGGGTCAGTTCCTCCCAGACCCGCAACTGGAACGGTGTCCCCTCGGGTGCCAGCGGCACGTCGAATTCGGTGCGGTCGCCCGCGAAGTACTCCGACAGCTGCGCGACGACGTCCGCGAACGCGTGGTCGTCGACGACGGGGTCGTGGCGGCGTCGGACCCGTTCGACCTGGTGGTCGTACAACAGGTGGGTCAGATGGTGGGCGTCACCCATCAGCGTGATCAGCCCGACGGGGGTGTCGATCGTGCGTTGCGTGGTGGGGGTGACCGGAGGCTGGAACGGGCTGGACATCACCTTCCAGCCTAGGTGCGTCTACTTGCCCTTGGCGCGGCGTTGGAAGCGCGTGCGTTTGAGCATCTTCTTGTGCTTCTTCTTGCGCATCCGCTTGCGGCGCTTCTTGACCAGGGAACCCATGAGGGGGACGAACCTACCAAAGCGTCTTCGGCGCCTTTCAAATCGAACCGCGTGGGGTCGGACCCGGTACCGTGTGGGGTCCCGATCGGGGGTCGTCCAACCGGCAGGACACCGGACTTTGGATCCGGCAATGGAGGTTCGAGCCCTCCCCCCCGAGCCATGACCAACTCCACCGAGGAACTGACCGCGATCGTGCTCGCCGCCGGTCAGGGGACCCGGATGCGTTCGGCGTTGCCCAAACCCCTGCACGAGCTGTGTGGGCGGACGATGCTCGCCCACGCGTTGGCCGCACTCGTCGACGTCGCACCCGCCCGGGTGATCGTCGTCGTCGGCCGTGGTGCCGACGAGGTCGTCGCGTCGGTGGAGGCCACCCCGACGCCGTTCCCGGTCGTGTTCGCCGAACAGCGCGAGCAGCTCGGAACGGGCCACGCGGTGCGCGTCGCGCTCGACGCGGACACCGGTGCCGACCGGTCCGGACAGGTCGTGGTCCTGCCCGGTGACGCCCCGCTGTTGCGACCGGCCACCCTGGAAGGGCTCGTGGCCCACCACCGCGAATCCGACACGGCCGGGACGCTGCTGACCGCACGGATCGACGACCCGACCGGCTACGGCCGGGTGGTCCGTGGTGTCGACGGTCGGGTCACCGGTGTGGTCGAGCAGGCCGACGCCACCGTCGCGCAGGCCGCGATCGACGAGGTCAACACCTCGATGTACTGCTTCGACCGGGCCGCGCTCGACGACGCGTTGGACCGGATCGGTACCGACAACGCCCAGGGCGAGTGGTACCTGACCGACGTGGTCGGTGTCCTGGCCGACTCGGGTGCGGGGGCGACCGCCTGGGTGATGGACGATCCCGCCGAGGCCGCCGGGGTGAACGACCGGGTCCAACTCGCCGCGGCCGGCGCGGTGATGCGGCAACGCATCGCCACCGCCTGGATGCGCGCCGGGGTCACGATCGTCGACCCGGCAACCACCCACATCGACGTCGACGTGACCCTCGCCGACGACGTGACGATCCACCCCGGCGCGGTGCTGCGTGGTCGCACACGGGTGGGGCCCCGCAGTGTGATCGGCCCGCACGCGACGTTGCGGGACGCCGAGGTCGGTGCCGGTGCGCACATCGGCGCGTCGGCCGTGCTCGACCCGGGCGCGACGGTGCCCGCCGACGGGACGGTCGCGTCGCTCGCCCACGTCGTAGGGCACCCGAACTGCG
>CAZVFF010000028.1:0-1794 GCA_964626395.1 uncultured Iamiaceae bacterium
ATGCTCCACGCCTTCGACCATCCGATCAGAGTGTTCGAACTCGACGAGGGCCTCACGCTCATCGTCGGGCCGTCATCTTCGGCCCAGCTGTTGGAGATCGGTGTCGTTGCGGGTGACCTCGCCCTGGTCATCGTCCACGCCATGCCCGCCCGAGACAAGTTCCTGAGGTGACCGCCATGCCCAAGAGTGTCCAGGAGATCCTCGATCACGCCGATGAACTGGCGAAGCGGTTCGAGGACTACGAACCTGATCCGGCCGATGAGCGCAGCCCCGACTCGTTGGCTCATCTGCGCGACGCAGCCCTGGCAAGGTCGAGCGCTGAATCCGCCGTGGTTGACGCGGTGGACGCTGCACGCGCCGACGGTCTTTCGTGGGCCACGATCGGATCCGTACTCGGGACTTCAGGTGAAGCCGCCCGTCAGCGTTACGGACACCGACAGACGACGTGATGATTCGACTGACGTCGGCACGCCGCGCACGCACGACGAAGCCCGCCACCTGATCGACACCGCCATCGTCCACAAGACCTCGGCACCACGATGCATGGCCGATCGGCGCTGGTGGTTCAGCGGCAATCCGCGGCTGGCGCCGACTGGAGCGCTCCTCGTCAGCGGACCCGACGGCGTGTCAGCGAAACGGTGCCCAGAGGATGTACATGACGGTCGGTATGAACGGACAAGCAATCAGGCCAACGCTCGTGATCCGTCTCGCCTTGGGTGTCCGCGGCGGGGTTCGCGTGAAGATCGGACTGACAAGCAAGACGAACGTGAGGGGGAACCACCAGTACGTGAAGTAGTAGAGCAACACTCCGAAGCCGACAGCACAGAGCGGTGCTACCACACGGAATCCGTACCGTCGCGACGCCAACCCCAGCCACAGCAACGCATTCACGAAGATCCACATCCCGCCGGCCAGCAGATCTTTCGAGACAATCTCGCCTTGGTTCTCAGCGGCCCCCGACGCAATGAATGAGCCCATGAACACCGCGCTGGCCGCGATCGCGCCGAGCAACATCCAGAGTCGTAGATACGGGCTGCCAATTCCCCACTGACCCGCGTTCGCCTGGGCGCGCTGCGGGCTCACGCCCTCGCCGACCGGCCGCTCCTCCCGAAGCGGCGCCTCCAGGGGCCACCACCAGCCGATGAACTTCCGATAGGCGATGGTGTCGCGGTTCACACGGCCACGGTATCCAACGCCTGTTGAACCGTGTCGTGTCGGCCCGCCCACCGGGCAGCGCTCATGCCCACGAGGCCGACAAGGACTCGATTTCGTCTGTCTCGAATGTCGTGTACAGATTGCACGACGAAAGGCTCGCCCGTTCCCGAAGGCCGGAGGTGCCCTTCGACGCTCGTCAGTGCTCGTACACGTCTCGGCGGTGGCCGAGGTGGACAACCACGACCAGCAGGACGTCGTCTTCGACGGTGTAGATGATGCGGTAGTCGCCGACACGCACACGCAACGCCGGCCGTCCCCGAAGCGACCGGGCACCCGGGGGATACGGATCCTCGGCGAGCAAAGCGATCGCTCCCTGGATCCTGCGACGAATCTGCGGGTCGAGCTTGCGCAATGCCCGTGCCGCGGCCGGGCGGACCTCGATCCGGTAGCGGTTCAATCCCACCCGAGATCGGCCTTGACCTGCTCCCAGGGAATGTTCGGACCTTCTTCGGCCATCGCCTCGTCGAACGCGGCGATGTCCTCGATCTCCTCCAGGGCGCTCAACAGCTCCTCGTAATGCTCGGGGCTCACGAGCACACCCGCCGGCTGACCGCGTCGTTCGACGAGGACCGGCTGGAT
>CAZVFF010000028.1:1804-15200 GCA_964626395.1 uncultured Iamiaceae bacterium
GAGGCCAGCTGCTCGCGCAACTCGCTGATCGTCATGGTGATCATGATCTGATTGTACATCTCAACTTCTGAAACGTACACGAGTGCGTGCTCGACGGATCGACGGGTAGCGCCTCCGGCCGTATCCACGAACAAACGGTCGTGGGTCATCGCGACAGGCCCCGGTCTCTAGCGGGCGGATTGACGGGAAACCCCAACGGGGACCGCTGTGGCTGCGGCGGTGAGGGACGCGGGCGGGACGGTGGTTGGCTGTGACGTCGGCGCATCTCGGTGATGATCCGACCGCGATCACGCCTGGTCACCTCGAGGTCTCGACCGGCACCTCCCCCACCCGCCGATCGATCCTCGGCGTCAACCGTCGGTTGACGTCGGGAGACCACCGCGTCCGGATCGAACAGTTCGGCTTGGACGACCAGGGCTGGCCGGTCGATCCAGTCGCTGTCGACGGATCGGCGCAGCAGGTCGGCAGCGTCGGCGTCCTCGTCCTTTACGACGAAGGCCTCGTTGCTGTGACGCCCGCGGGTCATGGGGACGTACACACCGCGGCAGTCGGTCGCTGCGTCGAGGAACAGCAACGACCGGTCGACTGTGCGGCCCTGGCTGGCGTGGCTCGTCTCGGCGTAGGCGAGCTCGACGTGTTCATCCACGTAGTCACGGTCGACCCGCACCACGCCGGTCGCACCATTGAGCGTCAGGCTGCCGTCTCCGTGGACGATCCGGACGACCCAACGGTCCCGGTTCTTGACCATCTGGCCGGTGTCGGTGCGCTTGGTCCGATCGTTGCGGCGGGTGACGACCTCGTCACCCGCGTGGATCACGACGTCACCGACCTGACGTTTCTCGGCGGCTTCGTGGAGTTCACCGCACGTGATCCGGCGGGACTGTGCGGCGAGGTTCAGCGCGGTGACCGCTTCACGGGTCGGGGCGGTCATCGACACCGACTCCCCTACCGTTCTCGCTGTCCACCAGCGGTCGACGACCTGGTCGATCATGCGTTCGCGGTCACCACCATGGATCCGCCCGTGGCGGTCCTAGAGGCCGATCACGTCGCTCATCCCCCGACGTAGCCGCAGGCTCGCCTGCTGCTCCCAGGGTTCGGCGAAGCGGTGGACGGTGCCGAGCAGGTGGGTGTCTATCCGATCACACAGCACGTCGAACATACCGCCACGCCCGACGGGGGCGAACTGGCGTGGGTCACCCATGAGAACCAGCCGCCAGGCTTTCTCATCCGCGAGTGCGAACAGGGCCCGGAGTTTGTCGGTGGCGACCATTCCGGCCTCGTCCACCAGCACGGTCGCCCCGGCGGGTAGGTCGTACTCCCAGATCGGGGTGCCTTGTCCGTCGTGTTCGCACAGCAGCTTGTCGACCGTGTCGGCACTGACCCCGGTCTCGGCCTCGAGGACCGCGGCGGCCGTTGCCGACGGCGCGACACCGAACACGACCCGGCCGTCTTGGCGGAACTGCTCGACCGCTGCAGCGAGTGCCGTGGTCTTGCCGGTCCCGGCCGGCCCCACGACGGTGACGATCCCGACGGTGCCCGCAACCGCAGCGGCTGCGTCGAGTTGGTCGGCTCCGAGGACGACCGGCCCTCGGTCGTCACTGGCGTCATCATGGGCGGCGGCGACACGTCGGCGCAGCTCGCCGGAGGGTTCCCCACCGGCCTCCAGACGACGGTCGGCCCGGAGGACCAGTTCGATCTCCTCGTCCAGGATCGCTTCGGTGGTGAACCGTCGGTTCTGGGGTTTTTCGGTGATCGGGCGACCATCACGTCGACACGGGATCCCCTGGGGCGGTGCCGGGGTGATGTCGATGAGCCGTTCGGCTTCGATCCGCTGCGCGATCGCTTCGATCATCTCGATCGTCGTCGTGGCAGCGGCTGCGATCGTGGTCGGAAAGGCTCTTGCGACTTCACGGATGATGTCGGTCGAGGTCCAGGTGGACTGGCGTGCGCTCAACGTTTCGACCGCGTCGGTCATGACGTTCTCGGTCGTCTCGACATCCAGGATCGTGGGCTCCGCCCGATGGAGCGCCTCGGCCACGAGGCGATCCGGTGTAACGCCGAGTACCACCAGACGTCCCATCCACTGTTGGGCGAGTGTCTCCGCGTCGTTGGAGACCTTTGCACCCCGGCTCTCGAGCGCGGCTTCACGCTGCAGACGCCACCGTTCCTTTCCGGTCGGTTCCCGCTCCTGGGAGCGACGGAACCGCTGCATCTTGCTGTCAAGTCGCTTCTCGTAGGCAGCAGTGCGTGACGAGAACTCCCGGTTCACATCCAGTGGGACATCCGCGAGCTCGTGGGCGATCTCACCTTCGGCCGCCCACCGCAGCCCGAGCCGTGCAGTCAACTCAGCCTGCAACGTCGCGTGGTACAGCGCGGACAGCTTGGGCTGGTCCTGCATGATGATCTCGGCGGCGAGCGCCAGCCAGCGGCCATCGGCAGCGAGGACCCGGTTCGGGATGACCAGGTGCGTGTGGAGTTGCGGGTCGAGGGCCCGGCTCGTGTGCTCCTGCACCGCCATCGCCACGATCCCGGCCACGTCCACGTGGCAGATCGCTCCCTGCGACCGGTGACGGGTGGTGGCACGGTCCTCGACCCACCGTTGCACGGCGGCCACAGCGGCGTCGTGGGCGTCGAGGACCTCACGCGCCACGTCGGGTCCGGCGACTGCCATGAGCACCGAAACCGACTTGGGTGCGCTGAACGTCAGGTCGTAGAGCCGGACGTCGCGTTCCCGATGCTTGCGCCCCAGCGACTCTCCGGTGTCCGGATGGTTGCCTTCGCACAGACGCAGGAACTGCTCGTCGTCGACCGGACCGGTCAACCCGAGTGCTTCGGCACCCTGGCCGAGCCAGCGACGCACCCCGTCGGTGCCGTCCAGGTAGTACGTGCCGAGTTCTTCGACGTAGTAGTTGCCGGCGCCTTCGGCCTGGCGTTTCACGCAGCGGACGGTCACCGTCCGCTCCCACACCGTGGTGTGCAACCGTCTGGCATGTATTGCGACAGTGAATGCAGCGAATGCGTCATGGGATTCTCCGGGGTTCGGCCGACGGGAACCGTCAGGCGGACGCGGGCGTCGAAGGTCGCGGGGTGACGGTGGCGACGGTGGCGACGGTCGAGTCGAGGTGGATCCGGTAGGTGGGGGTGGTCCGGGTGGACACGGTCGCGGGGAGCACGTCGACGACTCCGGCGGTGCGCAACACGCGGAGCCGACGGTGGACGGTGTCCTTGGACATGGGCGCGAGCCGGTCCGCGATCACCCGGAGGCTGACCGTCGCGGTCAACCCTTCGGGGCCGGGTTCAGCGGCAGCGAGCAACACGTGGAGGACGGCGACCCCTTCGGGACCGACGCGTCGCCACAACTCGAAAGCCGCCGGATAGGTGTGCCGAACGTCGACGTCGGCTGACGTCACGCCTCGGCGGCCTGAGCCTCGAGCCGTTCAGCCACGAACTCGCTGATCGCGTCGACCGGGACACGTCGCGCTCGCCCGATGCGGACCGAGCGCAGCTCACCGGCTCGAATCAGGTTGAACACCATCGTCCGGCTGAGCGCCAGCGCGTCCGCGGCCTCATCGGTGGTCAGTAGTGCCTTCACGGGTCATCCTCCGTCTGTGTCATCAGGGAGCACGATGCTCCCGGCACATACGTGGGGCCGCTGGTGGCCCACCCCACACCGAAGTACCTGGCAGGGCCGAAACGACCATCCCGGTGCGCGGATCACACACGCAGAGGCTCCCGGGAAACTTCCGGGCGTCTGCTGAGCGAGCCGGGAATCTCATCCATCCCAGGCTCTCGACGATCGGTACAGGTATAGTTTCCATACCGTTTCAGGAGGCGCTCTTGGAGTTCGAGTTCGATGACGAGAAGAGCAGAGCGAACGCAGGGAAGCACGGCATCGACTTCATCGAGGCGCAGATCCTCTGGACCGACCCCGAGCGTGCCGAGATTCCTGCCCGCACGGTCGACGAACCACGTTGGATGGTCATCGGACGGATCGCCGGCATCACCTGGTCCGCGGTGATCACCTACCGCGGCGACACGATCAGGCTCATCTCGGTGCGGCGATCACGCAAGGAGGAGATTGCGATTTATGAAAGCTGAAGAGTTCGACACCCGATTCGACGACGGTCACGACGTCACCGCTCAACTGGACCTCGACAAGGTACGTCGACCCGGTCGTGAACAGCGTCGCGTCAACGTCGATTTCCCGACCTGGATGGTCCGGGCACTCGACGACGAGGCGCGACGCCTCGGTGTGACCCGCCAGTCGATCATCAAGGTCTGGATCGCCGAGCGTCTCGAAAGGTCGACACCCCCTGCCGCTTGACGGCCACCGAGTGGCACACTTTTGGCACACTTTCCCGGTGTATCGTGGTGAACCGATACACACCGCCATACCGTTCGCACCCCTTGAAGACCTGGGGAAACGGAACTCTGGTGAATCTCCACGGACCCCCGAATGCTCCATGGCATGGAAGAGGTCTGGAGTTCGATTCTCCATAGCTCCACAGATGAACCCCCCGGGTCAGAAGGCCTGGGGGTTTTATCTGTCACACCGCCGTCCCACCGTCGAGTCCGAACGGCACGGTGGCTACGGCGGGAGGGCACGATGACCGACGAAGACGACGAAGGTCTTCCGACGGAACTGGCATCCGGCAAACCCGCGAAGATGCGCCCGGCTTGCGGGCGACGCGTCGGACGACCGATCCTGCGTTGCATGCCGACCGACGAGGTGTTCGCCGCGATCGACGACGGTTCGATCGACATCGTCCTCGGGGGATGCATCATCTCCCCCGACGACCACGACCACCGGTGCACCAACTGCGGAACCGAGTTCGACCGACCTCTCGCCTGCGGGGTCGACGCAGCGACGCTCGGGCACCTTGTGGACACTGCCACCGGACCGACACGTCGAACCGGGAGGATGATGGCCGGATCACTCCGGTCGACACAGCGATCCGGTCCGTGGGCGTGCGAGCGGGCAGTCACGAGCCGCTCATCCCGCCAGCGCCAGCGCCATCGACCACCTCCCGTGGAGCGTTCGCAACGTTAGGGTGCTCGGCTTACCCTGACGCGAGGACAATGAGCGATGGACTGCTGTTCTGCGGGTTACGACGAGATCTTCACGGCGAAACGAGCCGAACGACGCCGCGTCGGGTACGCCCGACGCGGCCTGGACCAACCGGCACGGCAGATGGTCGAGTTGGCATCCGACCGGGCCCGGACGCCGCGACCGTGCTGGAGATCGGTGGCGGGCTCGGCGAGTTGCACGTCGAACTGCTGCGCCGTGGCGCGGCAACGGCCACGAACGTGGAACTCTCACGATCCTGGGACGCCCAAGCCGAACGGCTTCTGGCCGAGCACGGGTTGGCCGAGCACGTGGAGCGGCTCATCGGCGACCTGGTCGCCGATCCCGACCTCGCCTCCGAGGCCGACATCGTCGTGCTCAACCGGGTGGTGTGCTGCTATCCCGACCACATCGGATTGCTGGATGCCGCGGCGGCGCGCGCACGCCGGGTCCTGGTCTTTTCGTATCCGTCGCGCAACGTCGCGGTGCGTGCCGGAATGGCGGCCATCAACGCCTGGCAACGGATCAAGAACCGCGGCTACCGAACGTTCGCGCACCGACCTTCGAGCATGTTCGAGGTGCTGGAGTCGGCCGGACTGCGACCCTACGCCCAGGCTCGACGGGGTATCTGGCAGGTTTGTGCGCTCGAGCGCGTCGACGTTCTGGAGCCCACGGGCTGATCTGCGGCCGACCGGAACCCCGGTGAATCTCAACGGACCCGGAAATGCGCCAAGGCATGGAAGAGGTCCGGCGTTCGATCCTCCACAGCTCCACGAAACGAACCCCCGGGTCGCGAGGCCCGGGGGGTTCGTCGTTCCGGTGAGCGTTGTCGCCCCCACCTCGCCACCGGATGCGCATACGGGTCAACCCGGGGTGAACACCGACACCTGCATGCCCGTGCGGCAGTCCGCGGTGTCCGGGCACGCCGGCGGGGACCAGACGAGCAGCCGGTCGTCCAGCCAGACCAGCCGGGTCATGGGGAACGGTCCCGTGTCGGGGCCGACCGACATCGTCCCCGACGGCACGGGGACCGTCGACCAGGCGTCCCGGCCGGCACCGAGCAGCCCGAGGGTCGCCTCCCCATGTTCGACCGACGGCCACAAGCCCACGATGGCGTCCCCGGCCATCACCGATGCGCCGTCGAGCAGCCGGGCCGAATCGTCGACCGCGATCCCGGCACCACCGAGGCGTGGCCCGAGCGACCACGTACCGTCGACCGGGTCGAGGGTGATCGCCGCGACGACGTCGGTCCCCGGTATACACATGCCGCACGGCATCGACCTCGTCACGCCGATAATCTGCCCATGGTCGACCGCCAGAGCCGACATCGCCGGCCGGTCCGAGGCCACCGGGAGCGCACGCCACGAGTCCGTCTCCGGTGCGTAGGCCGCGATCCGCTGCCAACCGAGCCCGTCCGCCGAGGGTACGTGGTCCACCCACACGATCACCTCGACACCGGTCCAGATCGCATCCACCGGCATCCCACCGGCGAGGTCCGCCGAGTCGAAGGTCGCATCGACGTGCCAGGTGTCGGCCGCCGGGTCGTAGGACACGGCCTGGAGTTTCGAGTCGCCGCCGTCGCGGACCGTGCCGACCACGATCAGCCGGTCCCCGGTCCAGGCGGCCGCGGACGTCGTGACGATGCTGGCCGGCGGCGTCGCCAGCGGCGTCCAGGTGTTCGTGGCCGGGGCGAAGGACGCGGCGTTCATGGCCGGCGTCCCGTCGGTCACCGGGAGCCGGCCATCACGCCCCCACACGATGAGGCGACCGTCGACCGGCACCGCCCAGCTGCCGGGGGTGAGTTCGTCGGGGGATGCCGGGATCGGGGTCCAGGTGTCGGCGGCCGGGTCGTGGGTCGCGCCGGCCGACGCGCCGTCTCCGACGTCGTGGTCGGGCAGGCGCCACCCACCGGGTTGCAGCACCACGAGTTTCCCGTCGACCGGGAAAGCGAGCGCCTCACGCGAGAACGGAGCCGGCGGTGCGGACGCGGCCGACCAGGTGCCGGCCCGCCAGGCCGCCGCGGTCGGCCCCGGCACGAGGGTCGTGGTCGCCGCGTCGACGGGCGGAGCGACGATCTCGACCGTGCCACCACCATCCCGACCGCCGACGAACGCAGTCACCAGGGCGACCACGACCATCGCGGCGATCGCCCCGGTCGTCGCCGTGACCAGTGTCCGACGCCGCCGTGCCCGGGCGTGGACGGCGGCCAGTGCCCGCTCGGGATCATCGGGACGGGCCGCGCCGTGGCGGTCGGCGGCTGCTTCGAGGGTGTCGTGCAGGGGATGGTGCGTCATCGCGTCGCCTCCGTGGACGATGGTCCGGCCGAACCGGCGGACCCGGGGTCGTCGAAGCCGGGTCCGATTTCGGCACGTAATCGTGTGAGCGCTCGCGAGGCGCGGCTCTTGACGGTGCCGGGAGCGCACCCGAGCAGCGACGCGATCTCCGCTTCGCTGCAGTCCTCGAAGTACCGCAACACGAGGACGTCACGTTCGGCGTCCGGGAGTGCCGCGAGGACCCTGGTCACCCGCAACGCGTCGTCGATCCGCTCGGTCGGGTCCGCCTCCGGATCCGCCACTTCGGCGAGTCGTTCCTGATCGGTGGGGGTCTCACCGGTCCACCGGCGGGCACGGCGTCGCCGGGCGAGGCGCACCATGGTGGTCCGGGCGTACGCGTGGACGGCCCGCGGATCGTCGATCCGCTTCCACGCCCGGTACATGCGCCACAGGGTCTCCCGGGTGAGATCCTCGGCACGACCGCGGTCCCCGCACAGCAACCAGGCGAGTCGGTGCAGCCGACGATGGGACGCCAGCGCCCAGGTGTCGAAGTCCGGCCGACCGATCGGGTCGGCGACGTCGCCGCTGCCGGCTGTCACCTCCGGAGTTCTCCCCACACCCGTAGAAGAGCACCCGGGGCGTCGATCGGTTCCCGATCGAACGCCCTCTTCGCCACGGGTCCGGGACTTCTCGGGTCGGGGCCGACCATCGGCCGGGGCCGGACCGACCTCGACACGGCACGCTCGGTGTAGGCCGAGATCCGGCGCCGCGTGCACGACCGGGTCATGCGTGCAGCGGGTTGATCCAGTCGACGGTGGGGAATCGGGCGAAGTCGCTGTCGGCGCTCACCACCGAGAGGCCGTACTCCAGCGCCAGCGCAGCGAACGATGCGTCCGAGACGAGGTTCGCGCGCAGGTCACCGTCGAGGATCAACCCACGCAGCAGATCCCGGTGCCCCGGGCCGGGTACGGGGACCCAGACCGGGCCGGCGTCCAACCAGGCGTCCACGATCTTCCACGCCGCGGGTGGCGACAGGGGTTCACGGCTCGCTCGCGGGTTGGTGGAGATGCGCAGAAACGCGTCGACCGACACCCACGGGATCGCCACCCGGCGCGACCCGTTGCAGGCATCGGTCATCCAGTCACGTGCCGGCCGTGGAACGGGCTGGTCCGGTCCGCGGCGTACAGCAGGATGTTCGCGTCGACCAGCACGTTCAGCGGGCCTCGGGACCTTCGAGGTTCTCGAGTGCTTCGACGATGTTCGACACGTCGACCCGCAAGCCGAGAGCGGCTGTCGGCTGGATGAACGGCTCCCCCTCGGGACGTGGAAGCAGGCCGCGGCGGACGAGTTCGTTCACGGCCTCGGACACCCCGATGCCCCGTTCACGCCGTAGTCGTTCGATCGCCCGGGCGGTGTCGGCGTCGAACTCGACCGTCGTACGCATGCTTGAAATTCTACATGTCCATACGTTGTACATCACACCCGCATGCATCGCGTTGCGGGAGGTGGCGGAACGAGGAACATCCACCCCGGTGTCGGCCTTCCTCGACACCGGCGACGAACCCACGATCGGTGACAGGCCCCGGCGTGGCCCGACCGAGCCGTCGGGTCATCCACCGCGCACCCCCGGACCGCTCCGGGGCGCCGAAAAGGTCCGGCGTTCGTTTCCCCCGGTCCACTCCGTCGAACCCCCGGGTCGGCGCACCGGGTTTCGACGCCCTCCGGACACCTCAGCCGTCGAGGACGTCGTTGCGGCGGTCGTCCCAGCGCAGCACGCCGGCCATCGCGCCGAGCAACGGGCGGCGCAACGGTTCGGGTGGCAGCGACGGCACCCTGCGGTCCACGAAGAAGACGTCGGTCAGCTCGGTGTCGCGTTCCAGGACCAGGTCGGCGAGGGTGCGGCCGTGCAGGTGGGTGGTCGACACCCCGTGGCCGACACAGCCGAACGAATACACCCAGTCGCGGCCGCCGGCGTGACCGATCGCGGGAAACAGATCGAGCGGCACCGACACCGGCCCGCCCCAGGCGTGGGTGAAGCCGATGCCCCGCAGGGCGGGCCAGGTCGTCACCAGGTCCGAACGCAGTTTCGCGAACGTGGCCTCGTCGCGGTCGAAGTCCATCGACCCGGGGTGCCCGAGGTTGACATCACGACCGCCGAACAGGATCCGGTTGTCGGCGGTGAGCCGCGTGTAGTGGACCAGGTCACGGAAATCCTCGATGCCCTCCCGGCCCGACCAGCCGATCGCGTCGAGCTGGACGTCGGTCAACGGTTCGGTCAGCACGATGTAGGTCCACACCGGCACCTGCTTCGCGGCGAACGGCGTGAAGTGATGTGACCATGCGTTCGTCGCGAACACGACCTTGTCGGCACGCACCCACCCCGACGGCGTGATCAGCACCGAACGGTCACCGACCCGTTGGACCTCGGTGACCGGTGTCGCCTCGTACACCTCGACCCCGGCGCCCGCGATCGCGTCCCGCCACGACCACGCGAGTTTCGCCGGGTTCAGGATGCCGCAGTTCGGTTCCCACCAGGCACCACCGGTGTAGAGCGGCCCGCGGATCCGTTCGGCCAGTTCGGACTCGTCGAGTCGCTCGATGCCCCCGATGCCGAGTTTCTCGACGAGGTCCAGTTCGGCGTGCATGCGGCGGGCGAGCACCGGCGAGGTCGCGACCCACAGGAACCCGGGGTGTTCGTAGTCGCAGTCGAATTCCAGTTCGGCGACCAGGTCCTTCACCATCGTCACGGCCCGGTCCGCGTACTCGTGGGCCTCGACGGTGCGGGCACCACCGAAGCGCAGTCGGGTGGCGCTGTGCATCATGCCGAGCTTGGTCATCGAGAACCCGCCGTTGCGGCCGCTCGCGCCGTAGCCGACGACTTCGGCCTCGAGCAGCGCGACCCGCAGCGACGGTTCGGCGCGTTTCAGGAACCACGCCGTGGACAGCCCGGTGAACCCCCCGCCGATGATCGCGACGTCCACGTCGAGGTCGCCCTCCACCGCCGGTCCGGGCGTGTACGGCCGGCTCGCGAGCCAGAAACTCTTCCCCGTGAACGAGCCGACCATGCGCGGAGTCTCGCGCACCACCGGCACGGGTGCCCCGTGCCTTCGGACACCCCGTTCGCTCAGATCGGCACGACCCGCTTGCCTAACGGCGCGAGCGCGAGGCCGGCCAGCTTGAACTCCTGGATCCCGAAGGGGATCCCGACGATCGTGATGCACAGGACCACGCCGCTGGCCAGGTATCCGAACGCCATGATCAGACCGGGAACGAACCAGAGCAGCGCTCCGATGAACCCGAGACTGCTCGCTGCCGGGTCCGCCACGACCGTTCGGCCGAAGGGCCACAGGCTCAGCTGCGCGAGTTTGACGCACTGCACGGCGAATGGGATCCCGACGATCGTGATCGCGAACACGAACGCCCAGAACAGCCACCCCAGGGCCAGCCACACGCCGCAGAGCACGAACCACAGGATGTTCCCGATCGTGTTCATCGCCACCATTCTGTCCGGGATCGGGTCCGGTGTGCGCACGACCCCGGCGTGCACACCGGTGCCACAGCGGAGTGGGGTCGAGTTCCGACCCGGCCCCGAGGTGCTTGCCGAAGGAGAAATCCACTCGGTAGGTTCGACACGACGCGGCAGCGACGGTCGGCTCCGTACCGCGTCGGGTCCCTGATTCGCGTTCGTGCCCACCGAGGCGGCCGTCGCCCCCGGGTGACACCGAGGATCCGACCCGTGGACGACACCCGCACACACCCCCGACCCGCCGCCGGTGACGCCGACATTTCGACCGGCGAGGGGCCGCCCACCGAACGCGAATCACGTTGGGGACCACACCATCGTTGGGAGTTCGTGGTCGCGATCGTGCTGAGCCTCGCGACGGTGCTCTCGGCATGGAGCGGGTACGAGTCCACCCGCTGGGGTGCCAAGGCGACCAGGCTCAACCGTTCGGCGACGAACGCCATGTTCCGTGCTGCGACCGCGAACAGCGACGGCCAGCGTCAACAGACCACCGACACGAGCCTGTTCACCGAGTGGGTCCGGGCCGCCCTCGACGGGGACACCGATCGGGCCGGTTTCGTCGAAGCGCGTTTCCGTCCCGGCTTCATCCCGGCGTTCGAGGACTGGCTGGGTGACACGACACTCCCGACCGAACACCTGCCCGACGCGAGCCCGTTCCAGACCGACGGGTACTCCACGCCCGGTTTCGACGAGGCCCGGTCGCATTTCGCCGAGGTCGACACCCTCCAACAGGACGCCGACCGTGCGAGTCGAACCGGCCAGACCTACGTGCTGATCGCCGTACTGTTCGCGTCGGTCCTGTTCTTCGGGGGGATCTCGACCAAGGTGACCGACCTGCGGGCGTCACGCCTGTTGATCGTGATGGCGGTCCTCGCGCTCATCGGTGCGGTGATCGAACTGTTGAGCCAGCCGGTCCTGGTCTTCTTCTCCTGACCCGGGCAGCGCGGCCCGGGCGGCACCGGGGCGAGCCGGGCCGGTTCCGCCACGATCACTTGATACCCCCGAGGGTATAGACTAGGGTGGGATGGATCCACCAAAGGCCCTCGACGCGCCGAGCAGCACGTCGGTGGCGAACGAGCTTCGGAGGCTCCCATGAAACTGCTCATCGAAGACACCTTCCCCACCATGGACGTCCGCACCACCACCGGCGAGGTGACCCTGCCCGACGCCTACGCCGGTAGCTGGTTCGTGTTCTTCTCGCACCCGGGTGACTTCACCCCGGTGTGCACCACCGAATTCGTCGGCTTCCAGAAACGCGCCGAGAAGTTCGCGGCGCTGAACACGAAGCTGATCGGCCTGAGCGTCGACGACATCGACGACCACAACGCTTGGGTCGAATGGATCCGCGACAACCTGGACGTCGGCATCGAGTTCCCGATCATCGACGACCTGGACCGGTCCGTGTCGATCGAACTCGGCATGCTGCGACCCCACCAGACCGAATCGGTCACCGCCCGCTCGGTGATCGTGGTCGACCCCGCCGGCGTGGTCCGCACGATCCTGGAATACCCCAAGGAACTGGGCCGCAACATGGACGAGATCGTGCGCATCGTCGAAGGACTCCAGCTGTACGACTCGACGAAGCTCATGGCACCGGCGAACTGGCCGAACAACGAGATCCTCGGCGACAAGGTGCTGGTCCCTCCCACCGTGGAGCTGTCCGCCGCCGAGATCGCCGAGCAGGACATCACCGTCCTGGCCGACTGGTTCCGTTACCGCGACGCCGGCTGAAACGCCCGGCACGGGTCGTCCGGACCCGCCGTCCCCGACCGTGGGAGCCGCACGGTCCCGGACCACCACCGGCCCGCCCCGTCATCGCGACCGGGCGGGCCGGGCCGCGTTCACGGGGACCGCTCGAAGAACGCAACCGCCTCCGAGACCGCACCGGCGAAGTCACGATCGTCGGCCAGCCGTGGGTCGACCAACGCCACGGCCCTGCGGACCGCATCGGATCCGCCTCCGGCGAGTGCTTCGAGCACCTCGTCCCGGCGGGCGTCGACGAGCTCCGAACCAGCCCGGCGTACGAACGCGACCCAGGCGCCGACGATGGTCGCGGCCGACCGGGCGTCCCGACCCGCCGCCAGTTCGGCGGCCGCGACGGGGACGATCCGGACCGCCATTTTCACCGAACCGTCCACGGCGATCTGGGCGAGGCGGTGGCCCATACGCGGGTTGGCGAACCGCTCGATCAACCCCGCCCGGTAGGCCCGCCGGTCCGCCGGGGACCCGCCCACGAACTCACCCGCTCCGTCCCACCACGCCTCCACGAAACCCCTCAGCTCGGGATCGTCGATCGCCTCGGCCACCGTGGTGTGGCCCCGCAGCAGACCGGCGTGGGCCAGCAGGCTGTGCGCGCCGTTCAACAGGTGGAGTTTGCGACGCGCGTACGGTCCGGGATCGTCGACGAACACCGCACCGGCCGATGCCCAGTCGGGCAGTGGACCGACCGGACCGGTCGGCGCCAGGACCCACTCGGAGAACGGTTCGGTGACCACCGGCGCCGCGTCGACCCACCCGTGGACGGCCGCCGCGTCG